>JAJAZK010000180.1 GCA_026785765.1 Rhodoferax sp.
GCTCCAGTGAGCGCCGCTGGGCCGCTCCCAAGGCGCTCGCACCGCAGCCGCAAGGCGAAGGTACTCCCGTGATCGCCGCCGGGCCGCTCCCAAGGCGCTCGCACCGCAGCCGCAAGGCGAAGGTGCTCCAGTGACCATGCCTGCACAGCGCGTCACTACCAAGGAAAAAACATGTTGAGCCGCACCGCCGACCATTTGTTCTGGATGTCGCGCTACACCGAGCGGGCCGAGAACACTGCCCGTTTGCTGGATGTCAATTACCAGACTTCCCTGCTGCCGCAGTCCGAGGGGGTGGCGCTGGTGGGCTGGCAGGGGCTGATCAGCATCAGCGAACTTTTGCCCACCTACACTGAGCGTTACGGCGAGATCCGACCGCGTGACGTAATGGACTTCATGGTCAAGGACGAAAGCAATCCGTCGAGCATTGTTTCGTGCCTGGGAGCGGCGCGCGAGAATGCGCGCGCGGTGCGCGGCACCTTGACCACCGAAGTATGGGAGACGCAGAATCAGACCTGGCTGGAAGTGCGGCGCATGCTCAAGGCGGGTGAGTTCGAGCGCGACCCGGCGCAGTTTTTCGAATGGGTCAAGTTCCGCTCGCATTTGTCGCGTGGGGTGACGGTGGGCACGATGCTGATGGACGAGGCCTTGTACTTCATGCGCCTGGGAACCTTTCTGGAACGTGCCGACAACACGGCACGGCTGGTCGACGTCAAGTTCCATGCGGTCGCGTCGGACTTCTTTGGCGCGGCGAGCGAGAAGGACCAGGAGTACGACTTCTACCACTGGAGTGCTATTTTGCGCAGCGTCTCGGGTTTCGAGATTTACCGCAAGGTGTATCGCGATGTCATCAAGCCGGAGCGGGTCGCCGAACTGCTGATTCTGCGCCCGGACATGCCGCGTTCCCTGCATGCGAGTCTGAATGAAGTGGTCAACAATCTGGCCATGGTGGCGAACGACCCGGACAGTGAAACGCACCGGCGCGCGGGCAAGCTGCGTGCAGAACTCAAGTATGGCCGCATTGACGAGATCCTGGCGACCGGCCTGCATGCCTACCTGACGCAGTTCCTGGACCGGGTCAACGACCTGGGCATGCACATCAGCCGCGACTTCCTGGTTCCGTCATCCGCCTGAGCGACTCGCCCACCACCGACCGCGTTACCATTACAGTCGCGCACGAGTGACACGAATGACCACAGACGACCACCTTGCAAGCGGCGCGGCGCTGAACACCCTGATGCGGGAAGAACAGGTGCGGCAGGACGCCGCTACCTGGCCCGCTGCAAGTGCTGGTAGCACGACCCAGATTGGCTTCTGGCTCGTGGACAATGCCGCAGTCACTACCGAAGTCAATCCGGCAATGGGTTCCATGCTCGGCCGCGATCCGAAAGACCTTGTTGGTCGCTCGATGTTCTCGTTCTTCGACGAGACCGACGCACAACTGCTGCGGCAACACCTTGCGTCCGCGCCCGACACGCCCGGTGGACTGGACGTGACCCTGAATCGTCCGGATGGAGCCGGGCTGCATTGCCTGGTGAACGTCACCCTGATCACCAACCTCCAGGGTGAGCAAGTGGGCGTGGTCGCCATGTTCTCCGACCTGACCATGATCGACAAGGCCGGTCAGGCGCTACGAACGTCGGAGCTGGTGGTGAACTCGGTCCAGGACATGGTGAGCTTGATGGACCGCGCCAGCTGTTATCTGTTGGTCAACGATGCCTGGTGTCGCGCACTTGGTCTTGAGCGGGAGCAGGTGCTCGGCCACCGTACCAGCGAGGTTGCGCCAGCGCTCAGTACGCCAGAGCGGATCACTGCGTTCGAGGAATGCCTGACGCGGGGCGAGCCGCGGGTACTGCGTGCGACGGTTCAGCTGGAGTCGGTCGGTGAACGCCATTTAGAGACTACGCTGACGCCATTTCGCTCAACCGCTGGCGACGTTGTCGGCGTGGTGTCGGTTTCACGCGACATCACCGACCATGAAGCAACGCGCCAGGCGCTGGCCAACAGTCTGGAGAACCTGCGACGCACCTTCAATGCCACGACCGATGGCATGTTTGCCTACGATGCCGATGAAGCCTCAGGTCGCCTGTTGTTTGCGAATGACCGTTTTTTCGAGATGTGGCAGATTCCGGTGGAATTATCCGGACAGACCCGGCGCGCGGATGTGATGGAGGCCTCGCGCAAACTCTTTGCTGATCCAGACAAAGAGCAGCAGCGCATCGAAGCTATTTTGGCGCTCACTGGCCCGCATGAGGACCGCCTGGTTTTGCGCGACGGCCGGATCCTGTTGCGTCACTGCGTGCCCCTGCAGGATGGAAACACCACGACCAGGGTATGGTCGTTTCGCGACATCACCCTGCAGGAGCGGGCAATCGATGCTTTGCGCGCCAGTGAAAGCCAGCAACGTGCGGTGATGGAGGCGTTTCCAGGATATGTCGCGGTCGTGGATGCGAAGGGTGTGTATGCCTATGTGAACCGGCGCCTGGCCGATTTGATGGGTCAGGCACCGGAGACATTGATCGGGCGCCACATGCGCGAGGTTCTCGGAGCTGCCC
>JAJAZK010000181.1 GCA_026785765.1 Rhodoferax sp.
GGCCCTCGGATTCACCACACCCGAAGTGCCGATAACTTCCGCATAACGCGCAACAGTGCACTAGCGCGTCGCAGAATGTCAGGGGTCAACTTCGAGCACCATGCCGGCCGCACGCAAACGGTCCACCAACACCTGACCCAGGCCGCTGGCGGGGGTCAGCACGCCGCCGCCCGGTGGCAGCCGTCGGCCACCGAACAGCAGGGCCAGGGCCGCCTCACACACCATTTTGGTGGTGCCGCGGTTGCCAGGATCACCATGGTCCGAGATCCGCCCACGCAGCACATGGCCATTGCCGCTGCGGCCAAGCAATTCACAGTGGAAAGCCCCGCCGTCCATGCGCGACACCGACGGACCTTCGCCGGGCTTGGGCGCAACCCGTGCAGCCAGCGACCGCAGCAACCCAAAACGCATGGCCTGGCTGGAGGCAAACATCCCTGCGCTGAGGGATGCGGCGGCGATTGCGGCCACCGGCCCGGTACCCACGCGCAAATACTCCTGGTAATGAAACGCTTCGGGATAAGACAACAAGGCGGCACTGCGCCGCACCACGCGTGTGTTGACCGGTCCCATCACGAACGGGCCCAGCCAGGCCTTGAAATCCGTATCGAAATGCGGCAACAACGGGTCGGCATGGAGGGTCGGATCGCGCACACGTTCGCCCTGCGGATTGAGCAGAAAAACATCGGCCATGGCCTTGCCCTGACCACTGCCCAGCATGTTCAACGCCGATGCCAGCGTGCCACCGTTGAGTCCGCCGCGTATGGAGAACGACGCTTTCACAGCTACACACTCCGCAGCGTGGCGTTTGTGCATCGCCTGCACCAGCAACCAGGCTCCCAAGTCCGACGGAACCGAGTCGAAACCGCAGCACGGAATGATGCGTGTGCCATCGGCGGCGGCGCGCGCGTGGTGTTGCTTGACCAGCCTGGAAACCCAGGGCGTCTCACCCGTGATGTCCACATAGTGGGACCGCTGGCTTACACAGGCTGCCACCAGTTGGCTGCCATAGAGGTCAAATGGCCCGGCGGTGCTGAGCACCACTGAGGTGCTGCGCGCCAGTGCATTCAGCGCGCGCGGTTCGTCGGCGCCAGCCACAACAATGTCGGCTGCCGCTGCCGCAGCACCCGCCGCGCGACGCACCTGTTCGAGTTTGTCACGGTTGCGCCCGGCAATTGCCCAGCGCAGCGCCTTCTCGCCAGCGCCCGCCCTCGCAGCGATATAGGCCACGGTCTGGCGACCGACAAAGCCAGTTGCTCCGTACAGGATAAGGTCGTAGGCGCGCCGGGCCATGCTGAGGTCAGCCCGGCGCGCGCCTGGTGGAGTGAACTTTTGCAGTTGGCATGGACTCTTCCCTAGTATGAGCCCGATTCAAGCATACAAAATGCCGCGTTACCATCCAGCATGCAGGCGCAGTTGACGCCCCGCAATATTGACGCCACGCCATGATCCCGCTTTCTATTCTTGACCTGTCGCCCATCACCGAAGGCAGCGACGCCGCGCAGTCGTTTCGCAACAGCCGCGACCTGGCCCGCCACGCCGAGGCCTGGGGCTACCAGCGCTACTGGCTTGCCGAACACCACGGCATGCCGGGTATCGCCAGCGCTGCCACCTCGGTCTTGCTGGCCTACGTTGCAGGCGGCACGTCGACCATTCGTGTTGGCGCCGGCGGCGTCATGCTGCCGAACCACTCGCCACTGGTGATTGCCGAGCAGTTCGGCACCCTGGAGTCGCTCTTTCCCGGCCGTATCGACCTCGGACTGGGCCGCGCGCCAGGTTCGGACCAGCGTACTGCGCAGGCATTGCGGCGCAACCTCAGTTCAGACGCGGACGAATTTCCGCAGGACGTGGTGGAGCTGATGGATCTGTTCTCGGCAAACCCGCGCGGCGCAGTGCGCGCGGTACCTGGCACCGGCCTCGAAGTGCCGATGTGGATATTGGGCTCCAGCCTGTTTGGCGCCCAGTTGGCGGCGGCGCTTGGTTTGCCGTTCGCCTTTGCGTCCCACTTCGCACCGGCCCAGATGATGCCGGCGATCGCGCTGTATCGCTCCGGGTTTCGGCCCTCGAAACGCCTTGCCAAGCCCTATGTGATGCTGGGTTTCAACGTGTTCGCCGCCGACACACAGGAGGAGGCCGAACTGCGCGCAACCTCGATGCAGCAGGCGTTTGTGAACCTGCGCAGCGGTCGGCCCTCCAAGCTTCCGCCACCCCGGGCCGGTTACCGCAGCCAGGTCGGTCCGCAGGAGAATGCCCTGCTCGACTCGGTGTTGTCCTGCTCGGCGATTGGGTCTCCCCAGACCGTGCGCACGGCGCTGGAGGCATTTGTTGAACGAACCGGCGCCGATGAACTGATGATCGCGTCGCAGATATTCCACCATGCACAACGGCTGCGCTCGTTCGAGATCACCGCTTCAATGATGCGGGAACCAGCGGACGAGGCGACCGTCGGCTAGCGCGCACAAAAGACGGGGGACAACCCAGCCCGGTAACGCGCTACGTGGCCGGTCAAACCAGGGCGCCCGCCACCGCCAACGCACGCAACGTCAGGTGACCCAGATCCTCGACGGTCCGGGCCTTGTTGAACATGCCGCGCACGCCCGCCTCGGCGGCTTCGGCAATCAAGTCCTCGGTGATATCGCCGCTGGTAATCACGACCGGCAGTCCCGGGTGGATGCGGGAGACCTCACGCGCCACATCGAGACCCGACTGGCGCGGCATGTTGAAGTCGGTGATCACGATATCGAAGCGATCTGGCTGGCTGCGCAGGGCTTCCAGCGCCAGCTCGGCATTCTGGAAGCATGTGACGCGAAAGCCGACACGTGGTAACAGACGCGCTACCACCATTGACATGCATTCGTCGTCGTCCAGGTACAGCACGTGCTGGCCATTGGCGCGCGTCGCCAGCGCGGGCTTCGCGTCAGGTTGACTGCTGGCAGAGTTCTCTGACGAATCATCAAGCGCGCGGACTGGAAGATAGATATGGAAGCAGCTCCCCTGCGCGGGGGCGCTGTCCACCGTAATCTCGCCACCGTGGGCACAGACAATGCCGCACACCGTTGCCAGCCCCAATCCGGTTCCGATTCCGTCCGGCTTGGTAGTGAAAAACGGCTCGAAGATGCGCGCCAGTGTGGTCTCGTCCATGCCGCATCCGCTGTCGCGTACCCACAGACGACTCCAGGCTCCGGCCGACGCACCCGGTTCGGGGCTTGGGCGCACCGTCAGGCCTGGCGATCGGCGATCAAAGGTTGCCCGACCGATCTCGATCGAGCCAGGCGGACCCTGCATCGCTGGCGACCGGCGATCGCACGCGGCCAACCCGATTTCGATCGAGCCCGGCTGACCCTGCATCGAATGCCAGGCATTGGTGCCCAAATTCATCAGCACCTGGTGCAACTGGGTCGCATCCAGGCACGCCGCCAGCGGCTCGTCGCAGAAGGCGCTGTGCAGTGTCACGCCGCTGGGCAGGGTGGCACGCAGCAGGTCGATACCTTCTTCGACCAACGGGCGCAGCAACTGCACCTGCATCGCCTGCGGCTGGCGCCGGGAGAATGACAGGATTTTCTGCACCAGGCTGCGCGCTCGCAGCCCGGCCTTCTGGATTTGCCCCAGGCTGATCGCAACCGGATGGTCGACGGCGATGTCTTGGCGCGCAAGCTCCACGTTGCCCAGGATCGCGCCCATGGTGTTGTTGAAGTCGTGGGCGATGCTGCTGGCCAGCGTGCCCACTGCTTCCATCTTCTGCGACTCGTACAGTTGCCTCTCGAGCAAAACCCGCGCGGCCTCGGCCTGTTTGCGCTGCGTGATGTCGGTGTGGGCGATCGTCACGCTCGAAGGGCCGTAGCCTGCCAGCCGGGTGATACGCGCAGCGAACCAGAGGCGGATGTCCGGGGAGTCGCAAGGGTACTCGACTTCGAAACTGCCCAGGCTGCCTTGCAGAACGCCCCGCAACCCGTCGGCGAACTCGGCCGCTCCGGGCCAACCGGCGCGCACGCCTTGGGCACACACGGCGAGGTAATTGGCACCCTCGTTGGTGCGCGACGCCTCGCCGTCGTTGGCGGCGCCATACTGGCGCCAGGCGCGGTTGACGCTGAGAATGGTGCCATTGGAATCTATGAGGCAGACCTGCGAGTCCAGGCTGTCGAGTGTGGCCTGGGCCAGCGCCAGTTGTTGCTGCCGCTCGGTTTGCAAGCGGCGCAATGGCGTGATGTCGACCAGCAGGTTGACGGCGCCGGTCACGGTGCCATCGGCCGCAAAGAACGGCTGCGGGTAGGCCAGGACCTGGCGGCGCGAGCCGTCCGGCCGTTCCACGAGGATCTCGCAAGCACCCAAGGGCCGGCGCTCACGTATGGCTTGCGCCATCGGGTACTGATCCGGCGCAATGGTGTGCCCCTGCGGGTCCAGCAGGCGCCACCAACCGCACCACCGGTCGTGGTCGAGCACCGGCTCGCGGCCCCACAACGCGACTGCGGCAGCGTTGAAGTACGTGATGCGGCCCTCGGCATCGCAGGTGTAGATCGCAGCCGCCAACGAGTCGGTAAGCTGGAACTGGACGTCGGGGCTGCGGCGCTGCGTCGCGGCCCCGATCGCGTTTGCGCGCTCGCCGTCACCGTGGACGCTGCCAACGTCCGCCGCCGCCTCGGCCGCGCCAACCAGCATCCGCGGCAGCCGTTCGAAGTCGTTCGACTTCTCCAGGCACTCGTCGGCGCCCATCCGTCTGCATTGATTGCGAACCTCGGGCGTTGCTGAGTTGGTCACCACCACGACGCGGCATTCCGGCCGACGGCGTTTGACCTGCTCCAGAACGGTAAAGCCCGAACCGTCGTGCAATTGCAGGTCCAGCACCAAGGCATCCGGCACGCAGTCTTCGAAAGCCGTCAGCGCCTGTTCAATCGTCGCCGCCTCGGCCACCACCTGGCCGATCCCGGACTCGTCGATCAGGCTGCGCAGCCGCTGGCGGACCGGCAGCGAGTCGTCCACCAGCAGCACGCGCACCAGCGCAGAGGTCGGCCGCTTCGGGACCACCCGCGAGGTCAACGGCGTTACAACGGGCGCGCGCGGATTCGGCAGGGAGTGGTGTGATTTAGCCATGCCCAACTGTAGGCTGCAGGGGCCGCGCCCCGGTGCGCGCCCGGCCTGACTGCCTGTCGTGCTGCGCTCCGACTTCGTGTCGGTGATTTACCCGACAGGCCAAAGGCACTGATCCGCAATCACCGTTCAGCGATCGAGCCCGTGCTGCAGCGCGTAGCGCGTCAGCTCCACGTTGGTCGAGACGCGCAGCTTGTCGGCAATCCGGCTGCGGTAGGTCCCCACCGTGCTTTCACTGACCGACAGCGCGGCAGCGATCTGGCGCGCCGAGCGGCCCTGTGCCACCTGGCGCAGCACCTCCAGCTCGCGCGGCGACAGGGCCTCGTGCAGCGCCTGCCCGTGGCTATCGCCGAGCGCTGCTGCCAGGTGCTGGGCGAGCGCCGTGCTGACGTACTTGCCGCCGGCCAGCACCCGCCGCACCGCCAGCAGCATCTCGTCGGCCAGGCTCGCCTTGGTCAGGTAGCCGGCCGCACCAAGCTTGAAGGCACGGGATGCAAATTCTTCTTCCGGGTAAGCGCTCAAAACCAGCACGGCAGCGCCTGGGCAGCGCTGGCGCGCCTCGGCCAGCAGCTCGAAGCCGTTGCCGCCGGGCAGGTTGATGTCCAGCAGCACCAGGTCCCAGTCGGAGCGCAGCAGCCATTGGCGACCGGCAGCCACGTCCGCTGCCTCACCGAACTCGGCATCGGGCCAGGCTGCGGCCAGCAGCTGGCGCACGCCGCGGCGCACGATCTCATGGTCGTCGATGAGCAGGAAACGTTTCATGGCGGCGGCCCGGCCAGCGGCACCCGCACCAACACCCGCGTGCCGTGTGGCTGCGCAACGTCAATTTGCACCGTACCGCCGCTCTGCAAGGCGCGCTCGCGCATGCCCAGCAGGCCCAGCGAGCGCGGCGCGGCGAGCGCGGCCGGGGTTATACCCACGCCATCGTCGTCAACCTCCATCTGCACGGCAGCGTCCTGGACGCGCAGGCGGATCGCGACATTGCGGGCCTGGGCATGGCGCGCGACATTGGTCAGAGCCTCCTGCGCGATGTAGAACAGCTCGGTGGCCACTGCGGCAGGCAGCGGCGGCAAATCATCAGCGCCGGCCACCGTGCAGGTCACGCCGGTGCGCTGCTGGAACTGGCGCGCCCGCTGCGCCAGCGCGGCACCCAGACCGAGCTGGTCCAGTGCCGCCGGGCGCAATTCGGCGGCCAGCTTCTGCACAGCGGCGATCGTTTCCTCGTTGAGTGCCGAGGCCGCCACGGCACGGTCAAGCAGCGGCTGCCGCTTGGCCCCCAGGCCGGGTTCGGCGAGCCGGCGCTCGATCCAGCGCAGGTCCATCTTCAGCCCGGTCAGCATCTGGCCCAGTTCGTCGTGTACCTCGCGCGCCACCCGTACACGCTCGTCCTCCTGCGCGCGCTGCAGGCGCTGCAGCAAGGCGCGTAGCGATTCACGTGATTCGAGCACCAGCTGCGCGGCGTGGCGGCGTACCGTGACGTCCTGCACCTGCACCGCGCGCGCCATGTGGCCGTCGAATTCGATCGGCTGCGCGTTCAATTCCACGTCGACCAGTCGGCCGTCCTTCAGGCGGTGCCTGTACCGCAAGGCCAGCGGTGGCAAGCCGGCGCGCACGTTGGCCATTGCGAGTTGCAAAGCGGGCAGCCCTTCGGCCGGCCGGATGTCCTCCAGCGTCATCGCCAGGAACTCCTCGCGCCGCCAGCCATAGCGCACCACGGCCGCGTCGTTGACGGCAAGAAAGCGCAGCGTCAGCGGGTCGTAGATCCACATCGGCTGCGGGTTGGCGTCGAACAGCTGGCGGTAGCGCGCTTCGCCTTCGCGCAGCGCCGCCTCGACCCGTTTGCGTACCGTCACGTCGCGCTGCACAGCCACAAAGTGGGTCACCGTGCCGTTGTCCGCCAGCACCGGCGCGATGTCAATCTCGATCCAGTAGGCGCTGCCTTCCCTGTCGTGGTTGGCCAGTTCCGTGCGCACCGACTGCCGCGCCTGCAGCGCCGCGCGGATGCGGTCGAGCGCGGCGCGCTCGGTTTGCCGGCCCTGCAGCAGGCGCGGCGAGCGGCCGACCAGTTCGGCCAGAGCGTAGCCGGTCATGCGCTCGAAGGCCGGGTTGGCATAGACGATCTTCGGCCCCGGTTCGTCGATCGCCGTGGCTTCGGTGATCAGCACGGCGTCGTTGAGCCGGGTGATGCAGGCTTCGAGCAGCCGCAACTGCCCGTCGCGCTGGCGCCGTTCGGTCACGTCGCGGGCGACGGCAAAGATCTGCCGTGTGTCGAGTGACGGGTAGGTACTCCAGGCCAGCCAGCGGTAGCTGCCGTCGCGGCAACGGTAACGGTTCTCGAGCTCCCGCAACTCCTGGCCAGCGTGGACGTCAGCGCGGGCGCGCAGTGTCGCCTGGCGGTCGTCCGGGTGGATGAATTCGGTCAGGTCTCTGCCATCGGTCAGCTCGGCGGCGCTCCAGCCCAGGCAGCGCGTGAACGCCGGGTTGACACGCAGCAGCCGATTGTCGAAGTCGGCAACACACAGCAGGTCGAGCGAAAGGTTGAAGAAACGGTCGAGCTCGGCCTCGGCTGTCCGGCGCGCATTGATGTCCACCACCACCGCGATAAAGTGGCCCGGCGCGTCGGCTGCGTCACGCACCAGGGATACCGTCAGCTCGATCCACACCGCCCGCCCGTCGCTGCGCAGGTAGCGCTTCTCCAGCGCGCAGCTGCCAATGTCGCCAGCCAGCATCCGTTGCGCGAGATGCAGGTCGGCGCCCAGGTCGTCCGGATGGGTGATGTCCTTGTAAGTCATGCCCCTGAGCTCCGCAGCGCTGTAACCGACGATGTCGCACAGCTTGCGGTTGACGCGCAGCCAGCGTCCGTCGGGCGCGACATGGGCGATGCCCACGGCGGCCTGCTCGAAGGTGTCTTGATACCGGCTCTCGCTGGCAGCCAGTTCGGCCAGGCTGGCCTCGAGGCGCGCCCGCGACTCCACCAGTTCTTCGTTCTGCAGCTCAAGCTCTACCTGGCGCACCTGCAACTCATGCAGCAGGCGCGCCGTGTCGGATTCCGAAGGCGCCTGCGCATCAGCCGGGCCGCTCAGCCTGCGTTCCGCGCGGCGCCGCCGCGCGCTGCGGTCAAGTGGCGGCGGCTGACCAGCGGTCATAGGACCTTGCCGTCTTGGGTTGCCATGGGATAGCTTACGCCGTTTCAGGGCAACCGGGCCGCAGCGAGGCCGCGGCGGACGCCGGATTCAATCCGTCCCCACCAGGCCCACGCGCACCGCGAACCGGGTCAGACCGGCCACATCGTGGATATCGAGCCGTTGCATCACCTGCGCCCGGTGGATGTCCACCGTCTTTGGACTGAGCACCAGCACACGTGCGATTTCCTTGGTGCTCTTGCCTTCGGCCACCATGCGCAGCACTTCGATCTGGCGCGGCGATAGCGAACGCAAGGGGTCGTTGTTTTTCATGCCCGGGAGGGCCTGCTGGATCAGCAGCGACGCGGCGGCGGGGCTGAGGTAGTTGCTGCCCGCCATCACCGCCTGCACAGCGACGGCCAGTTCCGAGGGCGCCGAGTCTTTGAC
>JAJAZK010000182.1 GCA_026785765.1 Rhodoferax sp.
GGACACGGTTGCGAAACCGAAGGTCGATCGGGTCCAGAAACGGAATGCGCCGCCCGCGCCGTTCGAGCTCGGCAATCTCGCAGCGCAACAGCACGATCTCCGGTGCTGCTGCGGGCAGGCGCGATTCCAGCAGGCAGAGTTGGACACGCTTGTCGGCAAGCAGACGGCGCGGCTCGCGACCCATCGCAATGCGCCGCCCCAGCGCACCGCGCATGGATCGCACAACCGACAGATTGTTCGGGGTACCGTCGCGGACGTAACCCGCGCGATGGGACTTCCACTCCGGGTTGTCGCCAATTTGCGTGCGCAACATGTCCGGCAAGGCAAGGTCTTCGAAGAAGATCTGCATGAACTCGTCCTTGCTCAGCGTGAACACGAAGTCGTCCTCGGCTTCCCCCGAGTCCGAGGCGGACCCGCCATGCCCGCCGGCCCCACCCTGGGGCCGCTCCATGGTGTCGCCGCGCAGATGCTCCCGGTTGCCAGGGTGCACTGTTTCGCGCACACCGCCACGGGCGTGCTGGAACACCGGCTCGCTGATGTCGCGCCGGGGAATCGTGATGTCCTCGGAGCGCTCCACATCGCGAATGTCGCGCCCGGACACCGCACGCCGCACGGCTTCGGTGATCTGCTCCTTGTAGCGGCGCAGGAAACGCTCGCGGTTGCCGATTGACTTGTTCTTGCCCGCCAGGCGCCGATCAATGATTTGCAGCCCCATCTTGGACGACCGCTTATGCGCTCTTGCGGACCCGCAGATACCACTCGCACAACAACCGCACCTGCTTGGCGGTGTAGCCCTTGCCCACCATCCGGGTGACGAAGTCCTCGTGTTTCTTCGCCTCATCGGCGCTGGCCTTGGCATTGAAGCTGATGACCGGCAACAATTCCTCGGTGTTGGAGAACATCTTCTTCTCGATCACCAGGCGCAGCTTCTCGTAACTTGTCCAGCCCGGGTTCTTGCCCTGGTTGTTGGCCCGTGCACGCAATACAAAATTGACGATTTCATTGCGAAAGTCCTTGGGATTGGCAATGCCCGCAGGCTTCTCGATTTTCTCCAGCTCGGCGTTCAGCGCGGAGCGGTCAAACACCTCGCCCGTGTCGGAATCGCGGTACTCGTTATCCTGGATCCAGTAGTCCGCATAGGTGACGTAGCGGTCGAAGATATTCTGCCCGTACTCGCTGTAACTCTCCAGATAGGCAGTCTGGATTTCCTTGCCTATGAATTCGGCATACCGCGGCGCCAGGTGTTCCTTGATAAAGGAGATGTAGCGGGGCCCGAGCTCTGCCGGAAACTGCTCGCGGCCAATCTGCTGCTCCAGCACATACATCAGATGCACCGGGTTGGCTGCCACCTCGGCGCTGTCGAAATTAAAAACCTTGGACAGGATCTTGAAGGCAAAACGCGTCGACACACCGGACATGCCTTCGTCCACACCAGCATAGTCGCGGTACTCCTGGTAACTCTTGGCGCGCGGGTCGGTGTCCTTCAAACTCTCGCCGTCGTATACCTGCATCTTGCTGTACAGGCTGGAGTTCTCCGGCTCCTTCAGTCGCGTCAGGACGGAGAACTGCGCCATCATCTTCAAGGTGCCCGGGGCACACCGGGCAACGCCCAGCGACGATTCACGGATCAGCTTTTCATAGATTCTGGTCTCTTCGCTCACGCGCAGGCAATACGGCACCTTGACGATATAGATGCGGTCCAGAAAGGCTTCGTTGTTCTTGTTGTTGCGAAACGCTTTCCACTCACTCTCGTTGCTGTGGGCCAGCACCACACCGTCGAACGGGATCGCCCCGAAGCCTTCCGTGCCCTTGTAGTTTCCCTCCTGGGTTGCAGTCAACAAGGGATGCAACACCTTGATCGGCGCCTTGAACATCTCCACGAACTCCAGCAGGCCCTGATTGGCAAGACACAGGCCACCAGAAAAACTGTAGGCATCCGGGTCGTCCTGCGCAAAACTCTCAAGCTTGCGGATGTCCACCTTGCCCACCAATGCACTGATGTCCTGGTTGTTTTCGTCGCCGGGTTCGGTCTTCGCGACACCCACCTGCTTGAGGATGCTCGGGAATCGCTTGACCACCCTGAACTGGCGGATGTCACCGCCAAACTCGTCGAGACGCTTTACCGCCCAGGGCGACAACACACGCTGCAGGTAACGCGGTGCTATACCAAAGTTCTGCTGCAAAACCGGCCCGTCTTCAGCCGGGTCGAACAGGCCCATTGGTGTCTCGTTGACAGGAGAACCCTTGAGCGCGTAAAACGGCACCTGCTGCATCAGTTGCTTCAGGCGCTCGGCAATGGAGCTCTTGCCGCCACCGACCGGCCCAAGCAGGTACAGGATCTGTTTACGTTCCTCCAGGCCCTGTGCGGCATGGCGGAAATAACTGACCACCTGCTCGATTGCGTCTTCCATGCCGTAGAACTCGGCAAACGCCGGGTAACGCTTGATCAGCTTGTTGGCAAACAGGCGCGACAGGCGCGGCTCGTTGCGGGTGTCCACCATCTCCGGCGCACCAATGGCCATGAGCATACGTTCAGCGGCAGTCGCATAGGCCAGGGGATTACGCTTGCACTC
Source organism: Rhodoferax sp. (assembly GCA_026785765.1). Taxonomy (GTDB): domain Bacteria; phylum Pseudomonadota; class Gammaproteobacteria; order Burkholderiales; family Burkholderiaceae_C; genus CAISIP01. The sequence continues at coordinate 2,574 of JAJAZK010000182.1, forward strand.
GCCCAGATAGTCGTCAATCGACAACTCCTCCTCCCGGTTGCGCGCGTAACGCGCCACGAAATTGCCGATGGCATCCATGAAACCTCCCGATTTGGTTTAACGCCGCAGTATTGAACTCAGGGTACACCAGTTGACCACTCTTTGCCTGAACGCATGGGCAGCATTCCCGTTGACCCCAAACTGGTCCGGGTCAACAATAGAGTCGGGTCGGGCAACATGATGGACCGGGTCTGAATCGCCGAACACATCTCCTGGAATCGCTCCAGCGAGCTCGGCTATCGCATCACGCTTATAAGTCTGCAGGTCGGCAAGGCCGTCTCGTATCGGCCTTTGGCAAATGGTGCGCAGCGCCGGGCGACGAGATCAGGTCGCCGTACACGCCGCTAACCTCCGCCGCGCTGGGTATACAGGTCAAAGCGCCGCATGAAGAGATAACGCTGGGCGTCGTCGAGGCCGCTGAAACGGAAGCTCACGAGCAGGCGCGGGATACGTGCCGACCCGATGGCGCGTGGTTCGGCAACGCGCCAGGACAACACCAACTGCCCTCGTTCGCCAATCTGTGAAGTCAGCGCCTGCGCAATCTGCTGACTCGGAATGGCGCCGAGTGCCTGCGGCAGGTAACCCAGCCATTCGCGTTCGGTGCAGCCCATTTCGCGATCAAAGTTCTCTGCATAAAAGGCCTGCATGGCGGATCAGGTCGCGGCTTGCTCACCCACCGGCAATCGGTGGCCAGATCGCCAGCACGTCGCCCTCTACCAGGGTTTGGCTCAGGCGCTTCGCGGGCTCGATGTAGCGGCCGTTGACCAGCACCAGATGCACCATTTTTTCGGGCAGGGATAGCGGCGCAATGATCTGCATGATGCTGGCATCGGGCGCGACATCCATCGCCAGAATGTTGCTGTACTTGTTCTCTGGCGGCAGGTAATCGGTGAGCGACGCGAACAACTTGAGGGTAATTTTCATCGGCGCCGCTCGTCCTGTGCGCCATTCCAGTTGCCTTGACCTTGGGCACTGGCGAGGTAGGCGTCCATCAGCCGCGTCGGATCGGCTTTCAAGGTGTCTTTCCAGGCGCCAAGGCGGATCTGGCCCTCGACGAGGCCCCGCATCACGCCCACATGGTTGGTCCAGCCGACGCTGTTACAGCCCACCAGCACATCGTCCTTGAACTGCAGGCTCAGGTGCCGGCCAGCAGCGGCGTCGGTCAGTTCGACATGTTCGCCGCCCGGCACACCCTGCCAGTCACCGAAGCTGCTCGATACCATCCCCAGCGTGTCGAGCACGTTGATCTGCGTGACACCCTTGAGGACCGCGCCGCGCCCGACCATATTCAGGGCCGCCACCCGCGCCTGCTCGGCGGCGTTGGGCTGGATCGCACTCACGATGGTCTTGCCGCTGACCTTGTCGAATGCCTCGGCACAGTCGCCCGCCGCGTAGATGCCGGGTACGTTGGTCTGCAGGTGCTCGTCGGTCAACACGCCGAGCAGGCAGGTTACGCCGGACTTCTCCAGAAAGCCGATCGCCGGCCGTACGCCGGTGGCGCTGATCACAAGGTCCACGTCCATGGCCTGCCCATTCGACAACCTGACCTTGAGCGCGGCGCCAGCATCCCCTTTCTCGATCGCATCGACCCTGGTTCCGGTAAACACCTGTACCCCCTTGGCGCTGCACCAGTCCTTGATCATGCCACCCGCTGTCGGGCCCATCATGCGGGGCACCATGCGGTCACCCATCTCGACCACGCTGAGCTTCACGCCACGCGCTGCCAGCGCCTCCATGATGATGCAGCCGATGAAACCCGCGCCCATTTGCAGGACCCTGGCCCCCTTGACAGCCAGCTTCATGATGGCGCGCGCGTCCTCCATGGTCCAGCAGGGATGGATGCCTGGCAGGTCCATACCCGGTATCGGCGGGCGCATCGGATGGGAGCCGGTGGCAATCAGCAAACGGTCGAACGCCAACGTGTCGCCGTTACTCAATGTCACAGTCCTGGCCGCGCTGTCCACCGCCGTTGCGGCTGCGTTGACCTGCCGGATATTGAGGTCGCTGTAGTGCGTGAGGCTTTTGCGCAGATAGGTTCCGGTCTCACCCACATTGCCGATCAGCAGGTAGGGAATCGCCATGCGGGAATACGGCGGCTCCTGCTCGTCACCGACCATGGTGATGGTGTCGGCCGGCGCGTGTTTGCGAATCGTCTCGGCGGCGATCACACCGGCAGGGCCGGCGCCCAGAATAACGTGGTGCATGTCGAGTTTCTCCTGGTAAATGCGACTAAGAAAAAAGCGGCTTCCAGAGCCGCTTTCCGGTTTGCAGCAGCGTGCGCCTACAGGCCCAGACGCGCCTTGGTGGCCGCGGTCGGACGGCCCTCAGAATCCCAGCCACGTGCCGCATAGTATTTGGGCATCATCTCCGCCAGCATGTTGACCTTGCCTTTGGACGGCCCGGTCTTGACCGGCTCGGTCAACAGGCGTTTGGGCAAGCTGTCGTCCTTGGCGGTAAAACCGGCGCGGTTATTGAATTCGCGCTCCATGTTCCAGATGCGCTCGCCAATCTTGGCCAGCTCTTCCGTGGTGTATTCGTCGCCACAGGCACCCGCCATTTGCGACGCCAGATCGGGTAGTCCCCAGGCGAAGGTGGTGAAAATACACAGGCCCGACGAGTCGAAGGCGGCGGTGGCATCCTGGAAGGCCTTTACCAGATCGGGTTTGCCTTCGTGCTCCAGCGGGTCGGTCTTGATCGGGATGCCCAGCACCTCCGACGCAATGGTGTAACCGCGCAGGTGGCAGCCACCCCGGTTGCTGGTGGCGTAGGCCAGCCCGATACCCTGGATGGCCCGCCCGTCATAGGCCGGGAACTCCTGCCCCTTGGAGCTCATGCTCAGGTCGGGATGGCCATATTTGGCGGTCAGCCGTTTGGAGCCCTGGCCAATTTCCTTGCCGAACCCACGCCCGTAGATGGTCTCTTCGGTCAGGAAGGCCAGAGCGTGTGCCGAGCCAAACTTGGCTTCGATGCCGATCTGTTCCTTGGTCAGCACACCCATCTCGTAGAGTTCCATCACCGCTCCTACCGTGGTGCCAAAGCTGATCGGGTCGATGCCCTCCTCGTTGCACAACAGGTTGGCATATTGCAACGCCTCCAGGTCGTTGACGCCGTTTGCCGCACCAAGAGCCCAGGCAGCCTCGTACTCCAGCCCGCCGGAGGCGCCGCGATACTGCGGTTTGTTGACGATGGTGAAATGGTTTTCGTCCATCTTGCTGATGCGCCCGCACGCGATGGTGCAGGCGAAACAGGCCTGGTTGGTGACCAGGTGTTTCTTGCCGTCGCTCTTGCACGGAGTCGCCATGGCTTCGGCAGAAATGTCCTTGGCGCCTTCGAACTGGCTGTCCTGGTGGTTGCGTGTGGGCAAGGCGCCGACTTCATTGATCACGTTCATCAGCACCTGGGTGCCATACGCCGGCAGGCCCTGGCCGGTGACGCCGTTTTCTGCCAGCACCTTCTTGGCGGCGTTGACCGCCTTCATGAAAGCCTTCGGATTCTTGATGTTGCCGACGCCCTTGGTGCCACGCACCGCAATCGCCTTCAGGTTCTTGCTGCCCATCACGGTACCCACACCGGAGCGGCCGGCGGCTCGGTGCAGGTCGTTCACCACGCTGGCAAACAACACGCCGTTTTCGCCAGCCTTGCCAATGCTGGAGACGCGCGTGAGCGGGTCCTGCAGGCTCTTCTTGAGCGACTCCTCGGTCTCCCAGACACTCTTGCCCCACAGGTGTGCGGCGTCGCGCAGTTCGACCTGGTCGTCGTTCACGTACAGGTACACCGGTTTGGGCGACTTGCCTTCGAAAATCAGCATGTCCCAGCCGGCCATCTTGAACTCGGCACCCCAGTAGCCGCCCGAATTCGAACAGGCCACGGCACCGGTGAGCGGGCTCTTGGTGATCACGGTATACCGACCACCAGTGCTGGCCATGGTCCCGGTCAGCGGGCCGGTGGCCCAGATGATCTTGTTATCGGCCGACAGCGGTTCCACCGTCGCGTCCCCTTCCTCGCCCAGGTATTTGGTGCCCAGGCCGCGCGAACCGATGTAGGCACGTGCCCAGTCCATATTGGTGGGCTCCGCCTTGATGGCGCCAGTGGTCAGATTGACGCGCAGGATTTTTCCAGTCCATGACATAGTCGTGACTCCTTAAGCCGCAGAGGGTTGGTTGCCAAGCTTGTCTGCCCACTGGGCCATCTTGCCCAGTCCGGTCCAGTTGGCGTCGATAAAGGTGATGGCGCCCGTAGGGCAGGCATCGGCACAGGCTGGTTCGCCGCCGCACAAGTCGCACTTTTGCACCTTGCCGGTTTCTTCCACATAGTTGATGGTGCCAAACGGGCAGGCAATCGTGCAGACCTTGCAGCCGACGCAAGTCGATTCATTGACCTCCATCGCGCCAGTCATCTTGTTCATCGTGATCGCCTCGACCGGGCAGGCGTGCAGGCACCAGGCTTCGTCGCACTGCGTGCAGGTGTAGGGCACCTTCTTGCCGGTGTGGTGGAAGTCGAACACCTTGATGCGGGACTTTGCGGTGGCGAAGGTACCGTAGTTTTCGAACGAACACGCCATTTCGCACTGCAAGCAGCCGGTACATTTGTCCGGGTTGATGTGCAACACCTTTTGCATGTATGAGTCTCCTGGAATGAATGGCCTGTTAGTGCAGGCCGAGTCTATGAACTGGATAACACAGGCATTGTTGGATCAGTCGTCACGATCCGGCCTAGGGAATAACCCTAGTCGGGATTGGGGGGAGCGTCAGAAATTCTCAAATTGAGACAGCCCGGTCACTGGCCTGCAAACGTCTCGAAGGCCCGCTTTGCCGGTGTGCCAAGATCGCAACATGCTGTCTTGCACCATCGTGCGCGAACTCCTGGTCGACCCGTCACACCACCCGCGCGGCGCAGCCCATCTGAGCGCCGCCAGCAGTCTGGTGCGCGTACACGACCACTTTTACGTGGTGGCCGATGACGAGTTGCAGCTCGGCGTGTTTGCAGCCACCAATCGCATCAACCTCCCACTCGACCTGCTGCCGGTATTTGCAGGGGCCATGCCGCACGACAACGCCGCACGCAAACAGGCCAAGCCCGACCTGGAAGCGCTGGCGGTGTTACCGGGCGCGCCCAACTGGCCCGCCGGCGCCTTGCTGGCGCTGGGTTCGGGATCGCGGTCCACACGCGAACGCGGCGCCCTGATCACCGTCGGAGCCGATGGCAGGGCCACCGGTCCGGTGGAAGGCATCGACCTGTCGGCCTTGTATTTCCCGTTGCACGCCCGATTCGCCGACCTGAACATTGAAGGCGCCTTTGTCGCATGTGGCAAGCTTCATCTGCTGCACCGCGGCAACAGCGCCGACGCGCGCAACGCCTGCGTATGTTTCTCCTGGGACCATACTGCAGCATGGCTGGCCGGCGCACAGGTGAGCCCACCTGCGGTGTTGTCTGTGCAGTGCATCTCGCTGGGCATGGTTGGCGGCGTACCGCTCGGACTGACCGACGCGGCGGCCCTGCCCGGCGGCGCCTGGGTGTTTTGCGCCGTGGCCGAAGACACCGGCAGCAGCTATCACGACGGCTCCTGTATCGGTTCCGTGGTCGGTGTGGTTGCCACCGACGGCACGGTGCGCACGCTGCAACGGCTGCAGGGTGCTCCCAAGGTGGAAGGGATCGCGGTGCAATGCGACGCAGCGTCATTGCTACTGAGCATGGTTACCGACGCCGATGATCCTGACATTGCGTCGCAACTGCTGCAGGTGCGCTGGCAGCACGCAATTTGACCAGTGCCGCTATCCCGATGCGGCTAATCGGATGCCAGTTCGAGCAGCACCGGCTGATGGTCGGATGCGCGGGTGTGCAGGTTGCACTCCATGCGTTGCAATCGCCCCCGCAGATCCTCACTCACAAACACAAAGTCGCAGCTGACAGGCACCGGCCCGTAGCGCTTGTCATGCAGGCGAAAGGTGGACGGATGCGGTACCTCGCCGTTGGTGACTGGCCAGGCATCGACCAGCCCGGTGCAATTTGGCTCGGCCGCAGCCTGCAGTAGCGCGTACTCCGGGTCGGTCGTCTCCAGGTTGAAGTCACCGCACAGAATTGCGGAGTGTGTATGCGCCTTGTTCTGGAACGGCCCACCGGTCTCATCATCCATTGGCGGATGTGCCGCCTGCCGACAGCCCTGGGCGTGCAGTGCGACCAGGGCCTGCGCTTGTGCCATGCGCTGGATCCTGGAATAGAACTCCAGATGCGTTGTCATGATACGCACCGGACCGAACGGCGCGCGCACCGTCGCGCTGGTACACATGCGCGGCATCGAGCGCACGCCCCCTTCAGCGGGGTACGGCAGCGGGGTGTGCTGTTGCTGCAGCAGCGGCAGGCGGGTGGCCACCAGGTTGCCGAAACGCTGGCGCTGGCCAGCGCGGCCAAATTCGTCCACGGCCGCACCAAAACACAGCTCGAACCCGGGCAGCAATTGCTGCAGGCGCGCGACCTGGTCGAAACCAGCGTTGCCGCCGAGTTTCGGGTAATTGACAGCCACCTCTTGCAGACACAGGACATCGAAATCGGTCATCGCGCGCGCCTCATCCACGACGCGCTCCACGCTGACCACATCGTCGAGTCCGCAAAACCACTGCACGTTCCAGGTAATCAACTTCATGGCACCGCCCTACTTGATACCGGCCCGCATGAAGCTCTGCACAAACTGGCGCTGGAACAGCAAGAAGCCAATCAACAGCGGGGCCGATGTCATGAGTGTGGCAGCAGTGATGATCGACCAGTCGATACCCTGATCAGTGCTGGAGAACACTTGCAGGCCTACTGTCAGAGGGCGCGCCGAGACGCTGTTGGTAATGATCACCGGCCAGAGAAAGTTGTTCCAGTGGAAACTCACCGAGACCAGGGCGAAGGCCGTATACACCGGGCGGGCCAGCGGCACATAGACGCGCCACAGAATCTGCATCGGGCCAGCACCCTCCACCCGCGCCGCTTCATCGAGTTCTTTCGGGATGCCCATGAAGGTCTGGCGCAGCAGGAAGATGGCAAAGGCCGAGGCGAAATACGGCAGGCCGATTGCCAGTAACGTATCGACGATACCCAGCCGCGCCATCGTCTTGTAGTTCTCGACCAGCAGGATGTCAGGCATCACCATCAGTTGCACCAGCACCAGCGAAAACAGAACGTTTTTCCCGGTGAACTCGAATCGCGCAAAGGCGTAGGCAGCCAGGGTGCCAAAAACCAGTTGGCAGGTCAGGATCATCGCCACCAGCAGCGTGGTGTTCAGGAAATAACGGGCAAACGGTGCTGCCGCCCAGGCCCGGGCAAAATTGTCCAGTGTCAGCGGCGCGAACAACGTGAATCGCGTGGAGAACTCGGCCGGATGAAAGGCCGTCCACACTGCATACACCAGCGGCAGCACCCACAGAATGGCAAGCAGCCAGGCGGCCAGCGTATCGAGCCAGCCCGGGTCGTTGTATACCAATCGCGGCGGTGGCGCCAAGGCGCTCATTTGTAGAACACCCGACGATCCAGCAGGAAGAACTGAAGCAGCGCCACCGCAGCCAGCACCGCCAGCAACACGACGGTGATCGCGGCCGCGTAACCGGTATCCCAGAAGCTGAAACCAACGATGTACAAATGGTACAGCAACAGTGTCGAGGCATTGTTCGGTCCGCCACGGGTCAGCACCACGA
>JAJAZK010000183.1 GCA_026785765.1 Rhodoferax sp.
GCCCAATGGCAGGCCATTGGTGAATCGAGCGCATTATGATGCGGTAATGGGATGCGCTCAATCGGAGCGATCAGACCACGCCAACAGCCCGGTTTGGGGGATTCACTAACGTGGGAAGGCTACGCACCAGCGCTGCAGGAAAAGGGTTGCTCGACCGGATGCAGGCGCGGGTGTGGGCCAATGGTAAGACCGTTTCCTACCGCTATCACCCGGTCATCGGCAATCCGATTGCGCTGGGTACCGACCGCATGGCTGCCATACGGAAGGTGCTGGATCTACTGGGCAATTCCGAGATCCTGGGCACGTTGAAATGGGTGTGGGAAAAGTTCACCGATGACGAAAAGCCTCCTCCGCGATGGAAGAAGCTGACCAATGCATCGCGCTTGGACTACCAGCAAGCCTGGAAGCAGCTTGATAAGGTGTTCGGCAAGATGCAGATCAGCCATATCGACGCCACCATGGTTGCCCGGTATGTGCACATCGAACGAGCAGATGCCCCCAAGCGCGCCAATACCGAGAAGGCGTTGCTGTCCAACCTTTTCGGGCACGGAATCAAGCTGGGTGCGTGTGCGGTCAACGCAACTATCGGTGTTGAGCCTCACCAGCTAGAAGCCAGGACCGAGGCTCCAGCCGACTTCGTCTTGGCCAAGTTCCTTGGATGGCTCGCCCAGCAGACACCGCAGCGGCGCATCATCGGCATGGCGGCCGAATATGCTAGCCTGGCCGGCAACCGCAAGGTAGAGTTTCTACCGCTCACCTGGCCGCAGATCGACCGCAAGACCAGGGTGATCCGCACCATCCGGGCAAAACAACGCGGCAAGAAGCGCGAGCAAATAGTGGAAATCGTGAAGATCGGCCCGGAACTGGATGCGCTGCTAACCAGGCTGGAAGCCGTCAGGCCCGAGCGCGAATGCCTGTACGTATTCCCCACCAGGGATGGCAATCAGTACACCGACCACGGCTTCAAAACACTGTGGCAACGCTGCGTGTTGGAAGCAATCGAAAAGAAAATCTTGACCACCGAAACACGGTTCACTTTCCACGATCTACGGGCTTATTACGCCAGCAAACACAAACGCGATCGCGGTGTGCTTCGCGACCTGCACGCAAATCCTGAGACCACTGCGAGGGTCTACGACCGCAATAAAGAGGTGGGGCGAGACTCGTTTTAGGTGTTGAATATTGCCACGGTGGCAATATTGGCCTGGGTGAAATCCCAGTTCGCTACAAAAAATAGAGCGCCAACACTAGGGCTGGGGCGGCACTGAATGGGGTGGCTGATGGGGCTCGAACCCACGACAACAGGAATCACAATCCTGGACTCTACCAACTGAGCTACAGCCACCGTTGCGGCATTATATCGCCGCCGTCCGTCAGGAGCCTGCAGCCTTGCCGCCAGTGGCAGGGGCCGGCCGGGGAACGTTGATCTTGACCCTGAAACGATCCTTGAGCATGGAGTAGTAGGCACCGCTTTCCGCGGCTGACCAGACCTGCGCGTACTGGCCGCGGGCCTGCCCCGCAGCAGCGTCATCGGGCGCAGCGCGGCCGACCACCTTGTTGACTTTGACAACCGCATAACCCAACTCTGCCAGGTCGACTCCAGACACGGCAGGCAAGGCCATTGGATCGGCCCTTAACGCGGCGTCGACCACCTTTCCCGGCAGATTCTGCAATTCGCCGCGCGAGACCACCACCGGCGCGGCCGTGGCTTGCGTGGGGGCAACCTTCCAGGCGGCAAGAAGAGCCAATCCGTCCTTGCGCGCGAGTTCCGCGGCGCGCACATTCGTCAAGCCCTCACGCACTGCCGTGCGCACCTCGGCCAGCGGCAAGGTACGCGCCGGTGTGTGTGTCACCACTCGACCGGTGACTAGCTGGTTGGGCGCCGTCTCCTGCGCCTCGGTATTGCGCTTTCGCTGGATTGCATCGTCGCCGAACAATGCGGCCAGAAACTTTGCATTGGCAAGGATTCCGCTCGACCCGGGCGCCGGGGCGCGAGTAAGGCCTGAGGCTGTCTTCACCTGCAGCTTGAGGCGCTCGGACGCCGGCTTGAGACTGTCTGGCTGCTCGTACACCGCATTGGTGAAGGCTTCCGCAGATTCTGCATACTTGCGCTGCGCCTGCTGCGCCTTCAACTCGTTCTCCAAGCTGGCGCGCATTTCGTCAAAACTCCGCTGCTTCGGCGTCTTGATGTCCGTAAGCCGAATGATGTGGTATCCGAAGTCGGATTCGACAACCTCGCTGACGTCCCCTTTCTTCAATACGAACGCGGCATCCTCGAAAGGCTTGACCATCGCCCCCTTGGCGAAGAAGTCCAGGTCCCCTCCCGCACTTGCGGACCCCTGGTCCTGCGAATTCTTGCGCGCCAGCTCTGCGAACTGGTCGGGCGCCTTGCGCACCTCGGCCAGCAGTTCCTGTGCGCGGAGTTTGGCCTTGGCGCGGTCGGCGGCGGGCGCGTCCTTGGCAGCGTTGATCAGGATGTGACTGGCGCGACGCTCCTCCGGGCCGGCCAGCCGGGCCGCATTCTGTTCGTAGTAAGTTTTCAGGTCGGACTCGTTGACCGAGATGGACTGCTTGATCGATTCCAGATCCAGCACCAGGTATTCGATATTGACGGTTTCAGGGGCCTGGAAGCGCGCTTGGCTGGCGCGGTAGAAGGCCTCAATGTCCGCGTCCGTCAAAGTCACCTTGGCAGCGAAATCCGGCGCCGGAAAGTAGGTCACCTGCACCTCGCGCTTCTCGAAAAAAGCGCCCAGAGAAACATCTGCAAACGGCGCTGGTGTGAAGCCGCTTGACACCACGCCCGCCTCGACCTGGCGCACCGAAAGGTCGCGCCGAACGCGGGCCTCAAAGCCTTCTGGCGTCAGTCCCTGGCTGGCCACCAACTGACGGTAACGTTCCATGTCAAGTCTGCCGTCGGCACCGCGCAATGCGGCAATGCTAGGGTTCGCCTGCAGGTCCCGCGCCAGCCGCGTGTCGCTGGTGGTAAGGTGGTCTTTGTCGGCCGCAGCGAGCATCACCCGCTCGCGCACCAGCCGCTCCAGGGTGGCATACCGCGCCTGAGCAGAGTCCAGCAGTTTCGCGTCGATCGTGGGCGCCGAGGCGCGGATCCGGTCGCTGTCGTTCTTGTGCGCAAAATCCCACTCGGCCTTGGTGATGTCTTTGCCCGCGACCCGCGCCACCGCCTCGCCACCCTCGTTGAACCGCGTGTAGCCGTCCACGCCCACCAGGACAAACGCGGGAATGATAAGCAAGAACAGCATGAACATAAGTATCTTGGTGTGCTTGCGGACTAAATCGAACATGCGTCAAATCTCCATGAAAACAATGCCAGGTGGCAGGCCGACTGATAGAGAGCCCATGCCGTAACCAAAACAACAAAAAAAAGGCGAACACGGATGTTCGCCTTTGTCGGGGTGGTGGGCGGTGACGGGCTCGAACCGCCGACCTACGCCTTGTAAGGGCGCCGCTCTACCAACTGAGCTAACCGCCCCACCGAAACCGGAAAAGTCAGTTCAGGGCATCCTTCAAAGCCTTACCCGGACGGAACTTGGGAACTTTGGCAGCCTTTATTTTAATCGCTGCGCCAGTACGCGGATTGCGGCCGGCTCTGGCGGCGCGTTTGGTGACGGCAAATGTCCCAAAGCCCACCAGCGATACGGACCCGCCTTTCTTCAAAGTGGTCTTTACTGCTGCCAACGTGGAGTCGAGCGCGCGGGTCGCTGCGGCTTTGGACAGGTCTGCATGCCTGGCGATATGTTCTATGAGTTCGGTCTTGTTCAAGAGGGGCCCCTTGGTTGGAATCGGCGTCGATGAGGTGGTGTGTCTGGAGAATTCTGCGCCAGCAAAAGTGTCTAGCGGACGCGAATTCTAGTTCGTTTCCAAAAGCGAAAAATGCAATAAATACACACTGGCAGTGCTTGCGAGCGGGCCCGGCAACGGGTTACAGGGCGGCCGCAATCGCACGGCCCATATCGTTGGTTGTGGCAGCCCCACCAAGGTCCGGTGTGCGGGGTCCACCGGCGCCGGGTTCCAACACCTGTTCTACGGCGCGCAGAATTGCATCGTGCGCTGGTCTGCAGCCCAGAAAGTCCAGCATCATTGCGCCACACCATATCTGTCCGACCGGATTCGCAATGCCCAGCCCGGCAATATCGGGCGCCGATCCATGCACTGGCTCAAATAACGAGGGAAAACGGCGGTCTGGATTCAGGTTGGCACTTGGCGCAATCCCGATCGTGCCGGTACAGGCTGGCCCGAGGTCGCTCAGGATGTCCCCGAACAAGTTGCTGGCGACGACGACATCAAAATAGTCCGGGCGCTGGACAAAATGCGCTGTCAGGATATCGATGTGAAATTTGTCGACCCGCACATCCGGATATTCCTTGCCGATTTCCACAACCCGCTCGTCCCAATACGGCATCGTGATCGCAATGCCGTTCGACTTGGTGGCACTGGTCAGGTGCTTCTTCGGACGTGTGCGGGCCAGTTCAAAAGCGAAGCGCAGCACCCGATCAACGCCAATGCGCGTCATCACGGTTTCCTGCATCACGATTTCGCGCTCAGTGCCGGGGAACATGCGTCCGCCGATGCTGGAGTATTCACCCTCGGTGTTTTCTCGCACGATCCACATATCGATTTCGCCAGGCTCTCTCGGACTGCCATCGCGGCGTACCACCGGCGCGATCACCCCCGGCATCAGCCGCGCCGGCCTCAGGTTGACGTATTGATCAAACTCCCGGCGAAACAACAACAAGGAGCCCCACAAGGACACATGGTCGGGGATTTTCTCCGGCCATCCGACAGCGCCGAAGTACAAGGCGTCGTGCCCGCCGATTTGATCTTTCCAGTCGTCGGGAAGCATCTTTCCGTGGCACTCGAAGTAGTCCCAACTGGAGAAATCGAAGTGGTCGAATTGCAACACAAGTCCAAACCGGTCGGCCGCAGCCTCCAGCACACGCAGTCCTTGCGGCATCACTTCCTTGCCAATGCCATCGCCAGCATTGACAGCAATGCGTTTTCGGTCCATTTTCATGCTCCTGTTGCAGACAAGCCGCGTATCAAAAATCCAACCGTCGCATTGCCTGCTTTGCGCTCGCCTCAGCGCGGCGCCCGCAATACCAGGGCAACCCCGACCGCTGTAATGGCGGTTCCGGCCAGCGTGAGCACACTGAGCGGCTCTGCGAACAGGAACCACGCCATCAGGGCGGTCGTCGGCGGCACCATGTAGAACAGGCTGGTCATGGCAGTAGCCGCACCCCGCTGTAGCAACATATACAACAGCGAGCTGCCACCCAGAGTCAGCGCCAGTACCGACCACGCCATGGACCCAATCAGTTGGGTATTCCAGGTCATCAGCTCCGGCTCCGTCAGGGCCAGTGGCAGCGTGACCAGCAGGGCCGAGGCCAGTTGCACGACGCTGGCGCTGCGTACGTCGCAGGCTTCGACGAAATGCTTCTGATACAGGGTGCCGGCGGTGATGGACAACAGGGCCAGAACAATCAGCGACAGGTTGAGCGGAGTTACCAGGTCACCTGCCGACCCGTGCCCGAACTTGCCCGATACCACTAACACCAGGCCAGCAAAGCCGAGCACCAGCCCCTGCCATTGCCGTACCGTAACCTGGCCACCGCGGGAAGACAACCAGATCGCGGTCAACACCGGCTGCAGCCCCACAATCAAGGCCGACAGCCCCGAGCCCATGCCAGCCTTGACTGCAGCCCAAACCCCACCCAGGTAGCCGGCATGCATCAAGACACCCGTCGCGCCAAGATGCAACCACTGTTGCCGGCTGGTCGGCCAGCGCACGCCAGCCATCCAGATCCACGGCAGAAAACACAGTATGGAAAGTGCAAACCGGGTCGCCAGAAAACTGAATGGTGGGGCATGTGGCATGCCATAACGTGCAACGATGAAACCAGTACTCCAGATCAGCACGAAGACCACCGGCATCGCCCGCACCAGCGCAGCCTGTTGGGCCGACGGTGTCATTTGACGCGGGCTCTTATCTCCGGAACCGCCTTCTGGAGGTAGTACACCATAGACCAGATTGTCAAAACTGCTGCTATCCAGATCAACCAAGTGCCCCACACCCGCGTATCAACCACGCCGAACAGAATCCCGTCGAACAACAGGAACGGAATCGCCACCATCTGCCCGACTGTCTTGAGCTTCCCGATCATGTGTACCGCCACACTCTTGGACGCTCCGATTTGTGCCATCCATTCACGCAACGCCGAGATGGCGATCTCGCGGCCAATGATGATCAGTCCGACAAACACGTCAGCACGGTTCAGGTGTACCAGAATCAGCAGCGACGCACAGACCAGAAACTTGTCGGCCACGGGGTCCAGGAACGCGCCAAAAGAAGAAGTTTGCTTCAACTTGCGCGCCAGATAGCCGTCCAGCCAGTCGGTCGCGGCAAACAAAACAAACAGCACCGTCGCGACCAGGTTTTTGCCTGGCATCGTCGCCACCGAGTCGGGCAGGTAGAAAATCCCGACGATCAGCGGTATCGCGACAATTCGCGTCCACGTCATGATGGTCGGGATGGTCAGAAACATGGGCCGATTGTGGCACGCTGTGGCGGCGCAACAGCCTCGTGGCGCCGAGCCGCCCCGGTCAGTGCAAAGCGCGGTAAATGTGTTCCGCCATTTCCCTGGAAATGCCTTCGACTGTGGCAAGGTCCTCGATGCTGGCCAACCCAACGCCACGCACGCCGCCAAACCGCTGCAACAGGCGCGCGCGGCGTTTGGGACCGATGCCATCGATCTCTTCAAGCTGACCGCCACCAACCCGCAGCCGCGCGCGTTTGGCCCGCATGCCGGTGATGGCAAAGCGGTGCGCCTCGTCGCGCACCTGGGCGATCAGCATAAGGGCTGCCGAATCCTTCCCTAGATAAATCTTTTCACGCCCATCTGCGAACACCAGTTCTTCGAGTCCGACGCGCCGCCCCTCGCCTTTTTCGAAACCCACAATCAGTGACAAATCCAGACCCAGGCCGGCAAACACCTCGCGTGCGACTCCCACCTGCCCTTTGCCCCCATCCACCAGAACCAGGTCGGGTAGTCTGGCCACGTCGGTTTTGGCGAACGTTGAATCCGCCGCCTCGCGCACAGCTTGGGCCAGTTTGGCGTAGCGACGTGTCAACACCTGTCGCATCGCGGCGTAGTCGTCCCCGGGTGTAATGCCCTCGATGCTGTAACGGCGGTACTGCGCACTTTGCATCGCATGGTGCTGGAACACCACACAAGATGCCTGGGTGGCTTCTCCTGCCGTATGCGAAATGTCAAAACACTCCATGCGCAAATCGTCCAGGTCGTCGACATCCAGGTTGAGCGCCTGCACCAGTGCAGCCGTGCGTGCCTGCTGCGAACCTTCCTGCGCCAGGATGCGCGCCAACTGCAGATCGGCGTTGGTCTGGGCCATTTCAAGCCAGATGCGGCGTTGTTCGCGCGGCTGGTGAACCGCGCTGACCTTGACCCCGGACTGTTGCGACAAGGCCTCGATCAGCAGCGCCGGAAGCTGTTCGCCAGTCACCAGAAACGGCGGCACCGGAACATCGATGTAGTGCTGGGCGACGAATGCCTCCAGCACCTGCGCCTCCACCGAGGTACTGGCCGCCGCCGGATCATCGCCGATGCGGTACATGCCAACGGCGTCTTCGACCTGCACCGGAAAGTAGGGACGGTCACCCAGGTGCCGACCGCCACGCACCATCGCCAGGTTCACGCAGGCCCGCCCACCCTGAACCCGCACCGCCAGCACATCCACATCGCGGTCGGCCACATTGTCAACCGACTGCTGATGCAAGACGCTGGACAAGGCCGAGATCTGGTCGCGCAGCAGCGCCGCCTGTTCGAACTCGAGCCGCCCGGAATGTACCGCCATGCGTGACTCCAGCGCCTGCAATACCTGCCCCGCATCGCCCCGCAGGAAACGCTCTGCGTCCGTCACATCCTGCGCATACGCCGCAGCATCGATGTGTCCTACGCAGGGAGCAGAACAGCGCTTGATCTGATACAGCAGACAGGGCCGGGTACGGTTGCCAAAGACCGTGTCCTCGCAGGTGCGCAGGCGAAACAGTTTTTGCATCAGCAATATCGTTTCCTTGACCGCCCACGCACTGGGGTAGGGACCGAAGTAGCGATGGCGCTTCTCCACAGTGCCGCGGTAATAGGAGACACGCGGGAACGCCGCAGCCGCCGGGGCGCCAGGCACGGTACGTTGCCGGTCTGCCGGGCCAGCCGCAAGTCCGGACATCTTAAGGTAGGGATAACTCTTGTCGTCCCGAAACAGGATGTTGTACTTGGGACTGAGCGTCTTGATCAGGTTGTTTTCCAGCAGCAGCGCCTCGGCCTCGGATCGCACCACAGTGGTTTGCATGGATGCGATCCGGCTGACCATGTGGGAAACGCGGGTTCCGCTCTGGTAAGTGCGGAAATAGCTGGCAACGCGCTTTTTCAGGCTGATCGCCTTGCCCACATACAGCAGCACACCCGCAGCGTCGAAGTAGCGGTAAACGCCGGGCAGGTTGGGCAAGGCGGCGACTTCGGCCAGCAGCTGCGGGGTGTGGGTGGCCATTGCAAGCGCGCCAGTTGGCACGACCGGCGCTGCCACGGGGGCAGGTTCCGTTTGCTTGGCGGGCTTGATGGTTCGGGGCGGCATAGCCGTATTGTGGACAATCCACAGCGTGAAATCTGCAAGCACGTGGGACATCTTTTGCCGGGTCATCGACAACTTTGGCGACATCGGGGTGTGCTGGCGACTGGCGGCCGACCTGGGCGCACGGGCGCACCCGGTGCGTTTGTGGGTCGATGATCCGGCCGTACTTCAGTGGATGGCCCCCGGTGCATTGGCAGGCTGCTGGCCTGGCGTGACGGTGTTGCCGTGGACGAAATCCGGCGAGCTGCAGTTTCTGCACACGCTGCGGCGATCCGATGTCGTGCTCGAAGGGTTTGGCTGCGAAATCGAGGCAGCGTTCCTAAACTGGCATTTTGCCGGGGTCGAGCCACAAAGCCCAATGCCGAGCTGGATCAACCTGGAATACTTGAGCGCCCAGGCGTATGCCGAGCAGTCGCACCGATTGCCTTCGCCAGTCCAGTTTGGGCCAGCCAAAGGCTTTACACGCCACTTTTTCTTTCCGGGTTTCTCGCGGCGCAGCGGTGGCCTGTTGCGGGAAGGAAACCTGCTGGCGCGTCAGGCCGCCTTTGACCGCTGGGCTTGGCTGTCGCAGCATGGCGTTTACAACAGTGGTGCCACCATAGTGTCACTGTTTTGTTACGAGCCGCCGACGCTGACTGAATTGCTGGAGCGGCTGCAGCGCGGACCTGAGCCGGTGCAACTGCTGGTCACCAGTGGCCGCGCGGCGGCGGCAGTTCGGGGCTGGCAGAAAGCCGCTACGCGGTCCACAACCCGATCCACGGATGCATGCATTGGCAGTTTAAGCCTGGTGTTCCTGCCCACACTCACACAGGAGGACTATGACCATTTGTTGTGGAGTTGCAACCTGAACTTCGTCCGAGGCGAAGACTCGCTGGTCCGTGCCATCTGGGCTGGTAAACCCTTTGTATGGCAAATCTATCCGCAGGGCGATGCCGCACACTTTCCAAAGTTGCGCGCAACACTCGACGTTTTGGGCGCACCAAAATCCTGGCGGCAATTCCATGGCGCCTGGAACGATGACCCAGCCGTACTGCCCGCCTTTGACTTGCCGGGCTGGGCATTGGCTGTCCATGATGCAAGGCAAAAGCTATTGGCGCAGGATGACCTGACCACACGGCTGCTAACGTTTGCTGCAAACCCCACGCCCGCAGGAAATTGAGGGCCTGAAAACCGCTAAAATCGAGGGCTTTCTGGGGTCTGGTTGGTTAACGCTC
Organism: Rhodoferax sp.; assembly: GCA_026785765.1. GTDB lineage: Bacteria > Pseudomonadota > Gammaproteobacteria > Burkholderiales > Burkholderiaceae_C > CAISIP01. The sequence continues at coordinate 9,876 of JAJAZK010000183.1, forward strand.
CAGCACCATAAACAGCCAATGCCGGCACGGGGCGACACTGCACTGCCAGCGTCCAAACCGCCGATCGTCAGGCACTAGATGGAAACACCTTATGAAAATCGCTCAAGAAATCCGCGCTGGCAATGTGATCATGCATGGCAAAGACCCGATGGTCGTGCTTAAAACCGAATACAGCCGGGGTGGCCGCAATTCGGCAACCGTCCGCATGAAACTCAAAAGTCTGCTCAACAACTTCGGCACCGAAGTTGTGTTCAAGGCAGACGACAAAATGGACCAGGTGATTCTGGACAAGAAGGATTGCACCTACTCCTATTTTGCGGACCCCATGTATGTCTGCATGGACGAAGAGTTCAATCAGTACGAGGTTGAGTCCGAAAACATGGGCGACACCTTGAACTACCTCGAAGATGGCATGCCGCTGGAAGTCGTTTTTTACGATGGCAAGGCAATTTCGGTCGAGTTGCCGACAAGCGTGGAACGCGAGATTACGTGGACTGAACCGGCTGTCAAAGGCGACACATCCGGCAAGGTACTCAAACCGGCGAAGATTGCGACCGGTTTCGAGATTGGCGTACCGATTTTCGTTGCCCAGGGCGACAAAGTCGAGATCGATACCCGCACAGGCGAGTACCGGCGCCGGGTCTGAGGCCAGTGCCATCCGACCACCTGCGTTGGTATTGTTGGTTTACCACGCCTGCACCGGTGTGAGCGTCTGTTTGCACGATGTTGCTTTACTTCCAGGATCAGGCTGGCGCCGCGCGCGCGCTGGCAAACGCAGCGGGACTTGCCTGCCACTGTGTTGATGTACACCGCTTCCCGGACGGTGAGGTCAAGCTGCGCTTGCCGCATCAACTGTCGGCGCGCGTGACGGTTTTTCGAAGCCTGCACCATCCAAACGAAAAGCTGGTTGAACTGCTGCTGCTCGCGCGGACCGCCCGCACCTTGGGCGCCGTCCACCTGACGTTGGTGGCACCTTACCTCGCCTACATGCGACAGGACATGGCATTCATGCCCGGTGAGGCGGTCAGTCAGCGCATCATCGGCGCCTTCCTGGCCAGCCTGTTCGACGCAGTGATCACAGTGGATCCGCATTTGCACCGGGTAGCGACACTCGCCGAGGCCATGCCCATGGAACATGCCATCGTCCTCACCGGCGCCGCCCCATTGTCGGACCTGGTCGTCAAGCTCAAAGACCGGCCGCTACTGATAGGACCAGATGAAGAATCAGGCCAGTGGGTGGCGCTTGCAGCGGACCGACACGGCCTGGACTTTGCGGTCTGCCGCAAGGTCCGTAGCGGCGATCGGGACGTGGCAGTTGCCTTGCCCGACGTGCAGGTGTCCGGGCGAGCGGTGGTCATCATGGACGACGTTGCGAGCACCGGCAATACGCTGGCCGCCGCGGCACGCCTGCTGCATTCCGCCGGAGCGGTCAGCATCGACGCGGCAGTGACCCACGCCTTGTTCGACAACGGCGCAATTGACACCATCCGAAGCGCGGGGGTGGGCCAGATCTGGAGCACCGATTGCATCGCCCATGCGACCAATACCGTCAGCATGGCCCCGCTCATCGCACAGGCCCTGACCGAGATGTTCGCCAACTAGCAGTTGGCCCGTCACGCGATACAGGGCATCGCAGCGAGCCAGACGGAACGGTCGCCAATTCGCTGACAATCATGGCCATGGACAAAACGCACGATCTTGCCGAGCGTCGATTGGCTGATGCATGGGCCGAATTGCAGACCTACGCCGACCGAGGCAACCCGCTGGAGTCTGATGCCTACCGACTGGCCTTCGCGGATCCAGAGTTCCTGCTGCGACGCGAAACGCGTGGAATTCGCTTTCAACTCGAAATGCTCAAACCCGACCTCGAGCAGGTTGCCCAGGGCATCGAAAACACCGTCGTCGTCTTTGGCAGCGCCCGCTTCCCGGCGCCAGAACAGGTGGCGCAATCGGTGCCGGACGCGAACGCCGCCGCGGATCCGGCGGCGCTGGCAATTGCCAGGCGGCTGCAGCGAAATAACCATTAC
>JAJAZK010000184.1 GCA_026785765.1 Rhodoferax sp.
GAATTCGACCGCGCGGATCACCTGGTCCAGCACCCGTTGCACCTGCGCCAGTGTGGTGCTGACGTCGACATTGGTAATGTTTGGAAACTCACGCACCATCGCGTTGTCAAAGCCCTTTGTGGCAGGGGCCTTGAAGGCCGACATATACGTGGTCGGAACGTCGGTCAAGTTGCGTACCGGATAGATGACGTAGAAGTTCGCCCGCATCGAACCCCAGTCCACCTTGCGCAGCGAGGTGATCTTTGCATCGACAGACACGCCACCCACATCGAAGCGCAGCGAGTCACCCAACTTCAGCCCGAACAAGGTTGCAATGCTCTCTTCCACGCTGATCGCTCCGGCCTCTTCCTCGGTCCAGCGACCGGCGATGATTTCATTGTGTTGCGGCAACTGGGTGCTGTTGGACAGGTTGAACTCGCGGTCCACCATACGTTTGGCGCGGTCGTCGGCAAAGTCGTCGGGCACGACGGTCTTGCCGTTGATTCCCACCAGGCGGCCGCGGATCATCGGGAACCAGTCGTATTTCTGCACACCTGCGGCGCGAAGCTTTTTCTGGAATGCATCAGCCTGTTCCGGCATGACGTTGATGACAAAGCGGGTCGGCGCATCCGGCGGCGTGGCCTGGCGCCAACTGCTGATCAAGTCGGTGCGCAGCAGCACCAGCAACACCAGCGCCAGCATGCCCACCGCAAGTGAACTTACCTGCACCACCGCATACGCTGGGCGCGCCGATATCTGCCGCGTCGCCAGTACCATCCAGCGCGGCGCCGTGCTTTCGTTGACGCTACGCCGCAACAACTTGACGGCCAGCCAGCTCAGGCCGGCAAACAGCAGTACCGCTGCCGCAAAGCCGCCCACCGCGATCAGCCCCAGCGTGATGTCGCTGCTGGCCGCGAGCAGCAGGGCCGCAAAACCGGCCACACCCACACCCAGTACCGCGAGCGAGGCCGGCTTCAGGTTACCGACGTCACGGCGGATCACCCGCAACGGCGGCACCTGCGCCAGTTGCAACACCGGCGGCAGTCCAAAGGCCACCATCAAGGTCAAGCCCATGCCCAGGCCAAATGCGACCGGCCACCAGCTCGCCGCTGGCAAGCTGGCGTCGACCAGACCAGCGAGCAGGGCCACAAAGCCGTAGTGCACGCTAAAGCCGATTGCCACACCCAATGCGCTGGCGGCCAGCCCGATCAAGGCGAACTCGCAACTGTAACTCAGGGCAATCGTGCGCTGGCTCTGGCCCAGTACCCGCAACATGGCGCAATCGTCCAGATGGTTGGCCGCAAAACTGCGCGCCGCCAGCGCCACCGCCACCGCGCTGAGCATCGCCGCCAGCAAAGCCACCAGATTGAGAAACTTCTCCGCCCGGTCCATGGTCTGGCGCATCTCGGGACGCCCGCTCTCCAGCGACTCGATGCGCACGCCGCGCACCTCGGGCTTTTCCGCCTGCAACGCCGCCCACTGGGCGAACTGCCTGACTTGTGGCTCCTCCCCGGCGACCGCAAAACGGTAGTTGAGACGACTGGCAGGCTGCACCAGGCCGGTCGCGGCCAGATCGGCCTGGTTGAGCATCACGCGCGGCGCAAAGTTCATGAACCCGCCCCCACGGTCGGGTTCAATGACGATGACGCGTGTGATCTGCAGGCGCGAATCGCCGAGCAACAGTACGTCACCCAGATTGAGTGCCATCGCCTCCAACAGGGCCGGGTCTACCCAGACTTCGCCGGCTTTCGGAACCTCTCGGGTAGTCTGGCCCGGATCGTCAAGTTGCTCGGCGATGGTCAGCTTGCCGCGCAGCGGGTAGCCCGGCTGCACTGCCTTGAGCGCCACCAGCTTGCTGACGCCACCACGCTCTTCCGTAGCCCGACCCATGGTCGGAAAACCGACCGTGGTGGCCAGTTGCAATCCCAGCTCGGCCGCCTTGTCGGCAAACTGTTGTGGCGTGGCACGGTCGCTGGCCACCACTGCATCGCCGCCGAGCAACTGGCGCGCGTCACGCTGCAGGCCGCCCTTGAGACGATCGGCGAAAAAACCGACTGCAGTGAGCGCTGCTACGGCCAGCGTGACCGCAACGATGAGCAATCGCAACTCACCCGAGCGCAGGTCGCGCCACAGGCTGCGCAGGCCGAGCCGGATAAAGGATGTTTGCATGCTGGCTGCTGTTGGGGATGGAGGGGATGATTGGGGCGCGCGGAAACGCCAGTCAATTCTATTGGGCGTCGACCAGTGTCGCTGCTCCACGCCGGATTCCCCCGCGCCCATGTCGGCACCGGCTGCCGAGAGCATTGGCAAGCGTCCGCAGCCTGATACGATAGATTGCATCCATCCATCACAAAACCCCACAGGAGTACGGAATGTCCCGACAACAGGCCATAGAACGCGTGAACCAGCATTTCGACAGCGGCGAATTCATGCAGGACCTGGCGCGGCGTGTTGCCATCAAGACCGAGAGCCAGATCCCGGAATCGCATCCGTTCCTGCGCACTTATCTGACAGAGGAGATCGGGCCGGCGTTGCAATCGATGGGTTACACCCTGCACGTGATGGAGAACCCGGCGGGCGTCGCGGCACCATTCCTGGTAGCGCGGCGCATCGAAGACCCGAACCTGCCAACAATCCTGACCTATGGCCATGGCGACGTGATCCGGGGCCTCGATCACCAATGGAAAGAGGGCCTGAGCCCTTGGAAGCTGACGCAGGTGGGTTCGCGCTATTACGGCCGCGGCACTGCCGACAACAA
>JAJAZK010000185.1 GCA_026785765.1 Rhodoferax sp.
CGGCTCCAGCATCCAGTGGCGCAGCAGGCGGCTGCCCATGCCGGTCATGCAACTGTCGAGCAGGGAGAACAGGGAGGGCGCCGCCTCGCCACGCAAGGTCTGCGTCAGCTCCAGGTTGCGCCGCGTCGTAAGTGGCAGCAGCACCAGTTCGCCGTCGTGCTGTACACCGATGCCCGACACGTGCGACAGCGCCCGGCCCTGCGTGTGTTCGGTATAGGCAAGCAGGGCGGCGGCGGCCGCGTGCGCCAGCGGCAAGTCCTGCGCGTTCCAGGCGGCCAGGCTGGCCACATGCAGCAACTCCTGCAACTTGCGCTGACCCAGCGCCGCCTCAAACTGCCAGGGCGGGCGCATTGTCATGGCAACACCCTGCACGCTGCATGCTTCCTTGAGTTTGGTTTCCAGCGCGGATGTGATGCCGGCAGCCAGCAGCAACTCGCTCGGGCCGATGCGTAACAGCCAGTCGCCGACTTCGTCGCTGGCGCACTGTGCCAATTGCACCTGCGCCTGGGTGACGCTGAACCAGGCCAGGCCGCACTGGTTGCGCGGTCCCTGGTGTACTGCCAGCAGGATGGATTCAGAGCGCTCCGGCAGCAACTCCGCGTCGGTCAGGGTGCCGGGGGTAATGACCCGTACCACCTTGCGCTCCACCGGGCCCTTACCGCTGACCTCACCCACCTGCTCGCAGATGGCGACCGACTCGCCCAGCTTGATCAGCCGTGCCAGGTAGTTCTCCACTGAATGAAAGGGAACCCCGGCCATGACCACCGGCGCCCCGGCCGACTGCCCGCGCTGGGTCAGCGTGATGTTGAGCAGCCGCGCGGCCTTGTGTGCGTCGGCGTAAAACAACTCGTAGAAGTCGCCCATGCGGTACAGCAGCAGCGTGTCCGGGTAGTCCGCCTTCAGGCCCAGGTACTGCTGCATCATGGGGGTGTGGGCAGAGAGGTCGGTCGTCACGTCAAATGCCACTCGTCACCGCATCCATCGCGGAGACAATTTCGCTGGCACAGCGTTTCAAGGATTGCACCTCGGTTTTTAACAAACTATGGGGCAGGGGTGCGGCTTCGAATGGAAGCAACATCAGTTGCAGGCCCTGCACTTGAAACACCGGGCACAGGCTGCGCGGAACGTCACTCGACGCCAATTCTGTTATGGCCAGTGGCACCACCATTCTGGTTGCAAGACTGCCCAGCAAGTCACTCTGGATGTCGACGACGAAAGGATATTGCTCGCGCATCCTCGGACTGGGGTTGGGGTAGACATCGAATTGCATTTACCAGACCCGCAGGTCGTCGCACCATAGACCGTGCTTCTCGAAGCGCGCATTCTGTTCGTTGATCCAGGCTTTATGGGTCTGATCGAACGCCTTCTTTTGCTGCTTCAGGGATTTGCTCTGACCGCCGGCGTTGAGCGCGTCAAATTGGTCTGCTGAAAGTATGACCGTGTCAATTCGTCCATCCTTCTCGACGAATACAGGCTCGGTTTTGGCATGGCTGCACATGGCACCGAAACGATTTTTTGCTTGTGTCGCAGATACGCGCATGGTTGTGCTCCACTCGGACGGAATGGCCATTTTAGCCAACGACGGGCCCCTTCCCCGTCGAGCAAAGAAGTCACTCCCCGGTACTGCTGCATCATGGGGTAAGGGCAGCGAGGTCGTTGTCGGTCGCAGCGCGCGGTGGATTGTCTTTTTGCATCGAAAATAGTGCTTCATGAAAACAAGTTGACAATGTTTCTAGTCACCTTTGCCGCCCTCCAACACGCGCTGACGGGAGACGGCTTTGGGCGCCTGTGCCGCGAGCTGCTGCGCGGCTTTGGACAGGCCTGCCAACACAGAGTCGACCACCTGCTGTGAGAACCCGGCAGGAATTTGCCGATGCACCTGTTCGATGGCCGAGGGTGTCTTCTCGATGAGCTCGCGCACAAGTTCCTCCGCATCCGCGCCGTAGCCCAGCAGCTTTGCGGTGCAGTTGAAGTGCCGACGCAATATGGTGTGCATTTGATAGTGACGGCTTTTTCCCTGGAGAGCCATGGCCAGCTTGATTGCCTGGTCAGCCCATTGGTTTGGCCCGGGCCCATTGCAGGGTAGGCCGACATCACATCGTGTACAGGCGTGAGGTGAAATCGGCTCGCGGCGCCAGCAAGCAACTGGATGGAGAAGTTTTTGGCATAGCCATCGGGCGCGCGCAGCATCCAAAAGAGGATTTGTGAGGCCATGAAGGTACGCATGTCCTCCTGCGCTGTCACCGATTGCTGCAGGATGGGGAAAATTTGTTTGAGCCCAGGGCCGCCTTCGCTTTCGTACTTCCGCAAAGGAGATGTTCCTGTTGCCTGGCAGAAGTCCTCTTGCACCAGGCGCAGCAGAGTCTCGCCCGAGGCCGAGCGCCGCCGGTCAAAGCGCTCGACATTGAGCACCCGCTGCTGCCCGAAGGTGGCGATTTCCACATTCGCCGTCGGCAGTCCGTAGGCCTGAAGCAGTTTCATGCACAGCCACTCGTTGTCCACTAGGGTGCGGAAGTCCGCGCGACGCCCGCCCACCATGCCAATGGGCAGCTTGAAAATATGGGTGGTCGGTGTAGCTGCAATGCAGATATATGTCAATTAGCCGGTATCAGGCTAACCGTCAATTAGCTGACAAGAGAGTGGCCGAATCTGTATTTGTCGAGCGTTCAGATACGTTCCTTTAGGTCCTGAGGCTTGTACAGCCACCATGTTCCCTTTGCGAATGCATAGCGCGACCATTCAGGACTCCGCCAATGGTAACCAGGGGCGCTTCAATACCCGCTTGCTGGTGTATGACATCAACGCCAGCGACACGCCGACCGCCCCCGCCAAGCAGTACGTGATCCAGTTGCCACGCATCGACACCACGGGCCTGGACACCAACGGCGCCACCGTGGACCGCACCGGCGCGCAAAGCGCAATCGTCGCGCTGAATGATCACTGATCCTGTCGCGCGACGGCAATGGCCGCGGCTCTACAGGTTCTCCAGTGTTCAAGTCGATCCTGCTGGCCGACCTTTCGACGGCCACCAACATCAACGGAATGTTCGATGGGACCGGCGCCGCTGTCGCGCCCGGCGGAGTGCTCAACCCCAGCGTGACCGCCGTGAGCTGGACCGAGGCCCTCAACATGCTGGGCAAGCTCACCCCGACCGGCGCGAGCGAGCTGTCGAAGTTCGGCCTGAACCTGAATGCTGGCAACGGCGACATCAACACTCTTTCCGAGAAGTGGGAGGCCATGGGGCTGGTACCGGTGGGCGACGGCACTGGCGACTTCTTCCTGATCGTCGGCAACGACAACGACTTCCAGAGCGCCACTGGCAAGTACCTTAACGCCGCCAATGTCCTGGTGCCCTACAACGCCGGGCTGGAGAACGACAGCGTGGTGCTGGCCTACCGCGTTACTGCGGTGCCGGAGCCCGAGACCTACACACTCTTGCTGGCCGGGCTGGGTCTGGTCGGGGCGGTCGCCCGGCGGCGGCGGCGGCGCGTGGTCGCTGCCTGAAACCGAAACTCGCGGTAGACGATCTCTGCTGCGGCACCGGTACGCAGACTACAAACTCCGCCGCATGGCGGGGTTTGACGTTTGGCGGAGCGCAAGTGCTCGTCCCGGCGGCACGGTAACCTGCACCATACGACTTCGTCGGCCCCGACCTTGGTTGACAATGCAAGGGCACGCCACTTGCACTTATTCAGACATGACCCGACTCCTGCTGATCAACCCGAACACCACGGATGCCGTGACTGAGCTGCTCGCAACACACGCCCGGGCTTTGGCGCCTGCGGGCGCCGTGTTGACCACGCGTACGGCGCGTTTTGGTGCCTCTTACATTTCCAGCGAAACCGGCGTCGTGCTGGCCGCCCACGCAGCGCTCGATGCATGGGTGCTGGATGTCCACCAGTACCGGGGCGATCCGCCTTCGGCCATCCTGATTGGCTGCTTCGGCGACCCTGGGATCGAGGCACTGCGGGAAATCAGCGGGTGCCCGGTCGTCGGGCTGGCCTCGGCGGCCCTGCACGAGGCGGCCCGCGTCGGGCGCTGGGCGGTGCTGACCGGCGGCTTGCCGTGGGTTCCCATCTTGAAGAGACTGGCCTTCTCGGAAGGTGTAGGCGGCAACCTCGCCGAGGTGCGGGCCATTGCCGCCACCGGCACCCAATTGGCGGCCGACCCCGAGTGCGCGCGGCGGATGCTGCGTGACGCCTGCACCGAGTTGCTACACGACCACCCCGGTCTGCAGTGCATCGTGCTGGGCGGCGCGGCGCTGGCCGGCGTGGCTGGCGATTTCCAACCCGGGCTGCCGGTGGTGCGCCTGCTCGACAGCGTAGTGTGCGGCGTGTCGGCTGCATGGCAGGCGGCTGCTCAGGCCGCCTCGAAGCCGATGGACACATTCTCTTCGGCGACTGCAGCCATCAGCCGGGTGTCGGTTCGCTGGACGTCCTTCGTACCGGACAGCGCAGCCGGCGACAGACTCGCCTCCGAACTTAACCGCCGCGGGTCGACCTGAAAGACTGAGAATCTTTCGTACGGCGCTGCTCCTTGACCCCACCTTGGCCCGCTCGCGACGAAACCTTCTCAGCCTCTGAGCCCTTGGATGGCTGTCTGCGCCACTACACGCTCAGCCAAGGCTGGACGAACGCGAACCAGCCGCCGACCAAAAGAATCAAGACGCTCGCGCCGTAGAGCCGGGCGGATGTCTTGCGGGTTCGCAGGCATGCGTCGCGAAGGCTGGGCGACGTAGGGCAGGGCGCGCTCCGGTTTCTCCACTGCATGGCGCCGCCGACCAGCGTCATCGCCACGGCGAAGGTGAACAGTCCCTCCTTGTGCTCGCTGAGCCAGACGATTTGCGGGACGGCTGATACCAGCGATGACAGGGCGGCCCCGGCGCCGAGGCCGACCAGAAGGGCCGGGAGCGCGCAGCAAACCAGTGTGCCCGAGCTGGTGAACAGGCTTGCCAGGGAGGTCCAGAAGCCGCTGCGGGACTCAAAGAGTCCGTCCACGCTCATTTGCGGGTCTTCAACTCGGCCTTGATGTCGGCCACCGACATCTGCACCGTTTCGAGCTTGATTACGTCGTAGCCAGCCTCAACGATCTCGGCGGCAATGGCTTTCTCGTCCAAGGTCATGCCGTCCTTGGCCTCCACAGCGACCGTCTTCTTTTTGAGGTCGACAAAGATGGCCTTGGTAGCGCTCATTTTCGAGATGCGCTTCTCGATGCCTTGGGCGCAGAAGGAGCAGACCATTCCGTTGACGGTAGCCTTCACGCTGGTGGCGGCAACCGACGGGAGCGCTGCGGCGGCGAGCGCCAGGATTGCGATGATTTGTTTCATTGAGATCTCCGATTAAAAAATGTACATGAAGTTCAGTCGGGCCTGGCGGGAGTTGTTGACCCCCAGCTCGACGAAATAACGGTTGTGGATCAGGCGGAGCATCGGCGTGATCTCGGTCTTGTCCGACAGGCCACGCATGCGCCGGGCCTCAACGATAAACCAAGGCTGGATTTCGTCGTAGTCAACCTCGTAGAACGAGAAGCCGGCCCGCGCCGACAGGAAATCGTGGTTGAGGCCTTCTGCGCGGTAGAGCCTTGCCAATAAGGAGGTGTAGACGCGAGTCGTCTCGTAGTCAACCTGGATACCTGGCGAGGCCATCGCCTTCGAGCCGGCAAAGTCGTTGCCGGTGACGGTTCCGAGCCCGCCGATGAACCAGACGTTGGCCTGCGCATTGGGCAGGTTCCAGCGGGCCAACCGACGGGTGTAGGTGGCCTCCAGCAATTGGCGCGTCCTGGCCTCGTTGTCTGAGCGCATGTAGATGCTCGACGCCCCGACTGCGTCGCGCGCCGTCAGCGCGTAGTTGGCGACGCCCTCGCGCCAGTTCGGGCCGAAGTCGCCCATGGTCATCCAACTGTCCTTGAAGCCCATGGGGCCAGCGCAGGCGCCCAGCGACAGCGCGGCCCCGAGCAGGCCTAGCGTGATGCGTTTAAGCGCGACCGCAGTTATCGAACGACTTTTCATAACCTCTCCAAACAGGCGAGCCCGCAGGCCCAGGGGAACCGCCCGCTTGGCGCGGACGGACTTTTGCTGTCGGATTCAGGAGATGGGAGGCTTGATGTCCCCCGCCAGGTCGGCGTCGACGTGGCGCGACTCGTGCGGGGTCGGCGCGAGCGACGGGGCACGGGGTGCCGCGCCTAAAGAACAGGAGCGCAGTTCCGCAATCGGCATGCAGAGGTGGCAGGATTGGCACCCGCAGCCCGCTTGGGAGCCAGCTTGCTCTGTGGCCTGTCCATCAGCGAGCTTGGCCATCATCGGGCAGTCGCCCGGCATGGCAGCGGACACGGGGTTCAGGCCACTGGACACGGAGGACTGGCTTGCGGCGCCAACCATTTGAATCGCCATGCCTTCAGATGCCCAGCCGCGCATGGGCAAAAGCAGGATCAGGAGGATGACGAACAAGCGGCGCACAAAGGAATGATATCTGTCGAGGCAAAAAGTTCCTTCCAATGGCGCTGGTTGCCGAAGGTACGGGCGCCGGCAGCACCACCACCATCTTCTCGCCAGACAGTGCCTCTAGCCGTTACTCGCCGGTAGGGAGGGCGCTGCTGCTTTACGGGTTGCCAAGGTAGTCGCGTTTGCCAATTTCCACGCCGTTGTGGCGCAGGATGTTGTAAGCGGTGGCAATATGAAAGTAGAAGTTGGGTATTGCATGCCCGAGCAGGAACTGCATGCCCTTGTAATGGGTTTCCTTGTCGCCGCGTTTGACGACGATGGCCTTGTCTTCGGTGCCATCGATCAGGTTCGGCGCAACCGCCTGGATGGCGCTGATGGTTTTGGTGACACGCTCCTTCAGGTCGGCCAGGGTCTTTTCGTCGTCCTCAAAAACCGGCATCTCCACACCGGACAGGCGCCCGATCACGCCTTTGGCGGCGTCGCAGGCAATTTGCACCTGCACGGTCATGGGCAACATGTCCGGGAACAGGCGGTAGTTCGCCAGAATGGTTGCGTCAATTTTCTTGCTGTCGACATGGGCCTGGGCCTTGTCGAGGATGTTGGAAAAATTGCCGAGGATGTTGACAAAACGTGGCACGCTGGCCTGGTACATGGAAATGGTCATGGGGTGTCCTCTGAACTGGTTGATTGGTTTGACCGTCGGCACTCAGGTGGCGACACCACACTGTCGCACAGTTTGCAAGGGCCGGGCCTGGAAGCGTGACGGTGCCCGGCGGCGCACAGGATGGGCCATATCCTGCGGTGCAGTGCGGAAAAACAGTGCGACGGGGGCAGGCCAGATCAGGGTTGCAAGCGGCCTATTACTTGCAGCTTGCCCTGCACCGGCCGCACCACCACGCCCTCGCCGGACGCCGCAAACATATCGGTCAAGGCGCTGATATTCACCTGGTGCGTAACCACCACCAGCACCCCAGGGCCCTTCCATTGGGTCAGCAGCCGCAGTGCCTCGGCCGTTTGCGGGCTGCGCCGGGCCGGCTCTTCGAAGAAGGAGTTGAAGAGTCGCGCCTCTTGCGCCCGACCCGGGAACGCGAGTTCGGCCGTCTCCCGCGTGCGGCACCATTGCGAGGTCAACACCCGGCGCACATCCACACGCTGTTGCCGGAACAACTCGCCAATGCGGCGTGCCTGTTCTTGCCCCTGCGTATCGAGGTTGCGTTGGGTGCTGCAGTCGCCCATGACGAAGTTGGGGGGGTCCCCAACGCCAGGTGCGTTCGCGTGGCGCAGCAGCACGATGCTTCCGCTGCGCAGCTCAAGCCATTCGGACTGGGCTGTGGCAGTTCCAGGCCCCAGGGCAAAACAGATGGCTGCCCACAACGCGCCCAACCAGACTCGTGCGCGACGCTTGCACGGGTGCCCGTTGCGGGCCAAAGTGCCAGTCGTCACAGCCATCGGTCAAGCCACGGTTGCAGCGACCGAGAGCGCCGACGCCAACAGGCAAATGCTCGCCACCGTGGTAAGGCGCCGGCGCAACGGCAAATACCAGTCGGGCAGCGTGATCAGTTGTGCGAGCCGACGATCCTGCTGGTAGTGGATCAGAAACGCGACCATCAGCAACAACATGCCGTAGGCGCGACCGCGGCCTGGCAACAGGCCAAGCAGCAATGCCGCCCATCCGGTCAGGGCCGGGACCGTGCTCCACCAGTACATCATCGCGGTCGGGCGGCTGGCGCGGCCATCGGTAGCCATCGCAAAAGCCCAGTGCAGGGCGCCGACAAAGGCCAGGATCACCGCGCCGTAGGCCAGCAGAGCCTGTTGCCACAACGCGGCCCGGGCCGGGTCCAGCCAACTGCCACTGGCGGTGGCAAGAAACGGCAACAAGCCGCCGTACCCCAACCAGGCGACCACAGACGGCGCCGTGTTCGGGGTCGCCGTCATTTCAGGAACGCCTGCATCCTTCACGATGGGGTTTGCGTCAAGGCGTGCGCCTGAAGCTGGTCCAGGCTGACAAACTGCAGCGCCTTGGCGTGTGTGCATTCCAGCACCACCGGTGGCGCCACGCCCGCCAGCAGCGCCTCATGCCAACGCATGGCGCACAGGCACCAGCGGTCGCCCGCGCGCAGCCCCTTGAAGCGCAGATCTGGATTGGGTGTCATCAGATCGTTGCCCCGGGCGGCAGAAAAGTCCAGGAACGCCTGCGTGACCCTGGCACACACCACATGCGACCCGTGGTCGTGCGCGTCGGTATTGCAGCAGCCATCACGGTAATAACCGGTCAACGGTTCGTAGGAGCAGGGCACCAGCGGTGTGCCGAGGACGTTCAGGGAGATCATGGTTATTGTTGTGGAGGGTTATGCGGTTGCCAAATAGTATGCCCCGGGCGGCTAAGGGTTTGGGTGTGCAGGGCCTCTGCCGGACCCGCTTAGCGCTGCGGGCGTGTTGATTGAATAGTGCAGGGCGCTCGTGCGTTTGAGCCTGCCGCGCCGGATGTGCCGGGGGTCGCGCTGGTCGACAGCATGGCGGGGGGTGGGGGCCGCGAGGTTTTCGTGGACAC
>JAJAZK010000186.1 GCA_026785765.1 Rhodoferax sp.
GATCCGACTCGACTATGTGACCACGGCGCGCAGCAAGGGCCTCGGCGAGCGCGCCGTGATCATGAAGCACGTGGTGAGGAACGCGCTCGTCCCGGCCGTCACGCTGGTGGCGCTGACGATGCCGCTCGTCTTCGGTGGCGCATCATCACTTGAATTCCCTATCCTCACCGGCTGGGTGCGCTGGGCTCCCTAGCCCATCCCTAGCCGCCTATGCCGGGCGCTGGCCTTTGACGAATTCGAGAAAGGCCCGGGCCACCAGTGGCAAGCGCCGATCGGAGCGCCAGACCAGTTTCCATTGTTGCCGAATCGGCAGTCCAGCAACCCCCACAATGGCGAGGCCTTCGCTGGCCGGGTCTTCGCGCAAGGTATGGCTGGAGATGATTGCAAGGCCCAGCCCGGCAGCAACCGCATGTTTAAGCGCTTCGTTGCTGCCCAGCGTCATTTGAATCTTTGGGGTGACGCCGCGCCGCGCCAGCCACTCGAGTGCGGTCTGACGGGTTCCGGAGCCGGGTTCGCGCATCAACAGCGGACAGCCGTCGAGCCGGCGCAGCGGCATGCGCCTGGACGCGGCCCAGGCGTGCCCAACATGGGTGATCAGCACCAGCGGGTTGTCCAGAAAGGCGTAGCTGTCCACGGCCAGGTGGGTCGGCGGCAACATCATCACGGCGATGTCGTCCAGGTCGTGTTCCAGCCGCCGTACCACGGCGGCGCGGTTCTCGATGGCCAGATCGATATCGATGCCCGGGTACAAGGCGTGGAAGGGCTTGAGTACCTGCGCAATGAAGTATTCGGTCGTGGTGACCCCGGCGACGCGCAACACCCCCTTGTGCAGGCCGGCCAGCGACTGGACGGTTTCCTCGAAGGCGTGCCACTCGCCGCTGATGGCGCGGACTGTCGCGAGCAGCGCCCGGCCAGCCTCGGTCAACTGGATTCCTCGACCGGCCGGCGCCACCAGTTCCACCCCAACCAGCGCTGTGAGTTCGCGCAGCTGCACCGACACCGTGGGTTGGGCCAGGTGTAGGGACACGGCGGCACGGGTCACGCCCCCCAGCCGTGCGACGGCCTCGAAAGTGCGCAACTGTGAGAACGTGGCGCGCGGCAGGCGGGCAGTCTGTGTGGATGCGGTCATGCAAATCATTTATGAAACATGCAGTAATGTATTAAAACATATCATTTGTTATAAATGGTATTCCCTCCGACACTGCGCAGCGATTCCAACTCCAGGTCTACAGGAAACCGCATGCTTGACAAGACACCCATCACCGTTGCCAGAGGCGACGGCATCGGCCCCGAGATCATGGATGCCACGTTGCGCATCCTGCAGGCTGCGGGCGCACAGATCGACGTGGAAACCATCGATGTCGGAGAGGCGGTGTACCTGTCTGGCAACTCCGCCGGAATCACTGCTGCGGCCTGGGACAGCCTGCGCAGTACCAAGGTCTTTCTGAAGGCGCCGATCACGACACCGCAAGGAGGTGGCTACAAGAGCCTGAACGTGACGATCCGCAAGACCCTCGGCCTGTATGCCAATGTGCGCCCCTGTGTGGCCTACGCGCCGTTTGTGCCGACCCATTTCCCGAAGATGGACGTGGTGATCGTGCGCGAGAACGAGGAGGATCTGTACGCCGGCATTGAACACCGCCAGACCGACGAGGTGTTCCAGTGCCTCAAGCTGATCACCCGTCCGGGTTGCGAAAAGATCATGCGTTACGCCTTCGAGTACGCGCGTGCGCACGGCCGGCGCAAGGTCACCTGCATGACCAAGGACAACATCATGAAGATGACCGATGGCCTGTTTCACAAGGTCTTTGATGAAATCAGCGCGCACTACCCGGACATCAAGGTGGAGCACTACATCATCGACATCGGTACGGCGCGGTTGGCGACACGGCCCGAGCTGTTCGACGTCATCGTGACCCCCAATCTGTATGGCGACATCATCTCGGATGTGGCGGCGGAGCTCACTGGCAGCATCGGCCTGGGCGGCAGTGCCAACATTGGTGAACACGTGGCCATGTTCGAAGCGATCCATGGCAGCGCTCCGGACATAGCCGGCCGCGACCTCGCCAATCCTTCGGGCCTGCTGCTGGCGGCCGTGATGATGCTGGTGCACATCCGGCAGGCCGACGTGGCCAGCAAGGTTCATAACGCATGGTTGCGTGCGATCGAAGATGGGGTGCACACAGCCGATCTGGCCGGTGAACATACGCTCCAGCGCGTCGGCACGGTTGGTTTTGGTGCCGCCGTGGTCGCACGCCTCGGCCAGAAGCCGCAGCACTTCAACTCGGTTGCCTATGAGAACGCCGACGTCGCACCGAAGAACCGCGCGCCGTTGTATGTGCGTCCCCCCCCGGCGAAAAAGGAAGTGGTGGGCGTCGACATCTTTGTGCATGCGCCAGACGTGTCACCGGACTATCTGGCAGGCCTGCTCAGTGCCCTTTCCACACCGGCCTGCAAGCTGCAGATGATCACCAACCGTGGCGTCAAGGTCTGGCCCGGCGGATTCCCGGAAACTTTCTGTACCGACCACTGGCGCTGCCGCTTCATGGGGCAGCCGGTGGGCGCGGAAACACGGCACGTGGTGAGCAACCACGATATCGTCGAGCTGATGCAAGCGCTCGCGGCGAAGAATGTGGACGTCATCAAGACCGAGAATCTGTGCACCTTCGATGGTGAGCGCGGGTTTGCACTCGGTCAGGGCCAGTAGCTCTGGGTGGTCGAAAACTGCAGGTCGAGGTTCAGCAGTGCCGCCTCGATGGCGGCGGCGGTGGCCACCGGCTTTTCCATGGGGAACAGGTGGCTTCCGTCGAGCATGCTGATGCGCCCCCGGGTCAGGCGCTCCGTCAAGGCCATGCCGACCTGATTTATTTCGCGGGAGTGCAGGCCACCGAGCAGGCCGACAGCGGCGCAGTCACGCTGATTCAGCGCTTCGGGTCCGCAGCCAACCTGAACATCCACCGCACTGCCTGGTGCTGGACGGCGTGTACCGGCGCACCGACGGTGAGCCGGTCTTTGTCGAAGTACGCGCACCCACCGATGTAGCGCTCCAGGCGCTGCTGCACAAGGGTCATCGGCCGCTTGATGAAGTTGCTGACCCGGCGCGGCGTACTCGTCGAAGAGGAGGGGTCGACGTAACTGGCCGACGGCGACGCCGACTCGGACGACGCTCGCACGCTCAGGCCGCTGCAGGCTGCGGCCTGCACTTACCGCGTCGCCTTCGGCCCGCGCGCCGGGC
>JAJAZK010000187.1 GCA_026785765.1 Rhodoferax sp.
GGGTTGGCACGTCGCCCAGTCAACCAGATAGAGTCGCTCATGGGCGCGGGAGCAAATGCACTGATAAGACGGCTGTTGGTGGGGCCTGCGCCGCAAGGTCTGACACCGCAGGTCGCTGACGCAGTAGTGGCAAGCTTCGAGTACTGCTACGGTGCAATAGCTGGCACCCAATGCGCGCCCTATCCGGGCTGCTTCAAGGCATTGTCCCGGCTGCAGGCCGCTGGGGTGCACATGGCCTGTGTCACGAACAAGGAATTGCGCCACGCGCGTGCCGTGTTGCGCCGCGTCGGGCTGCATGACTTCTTCGCGACCGTCGTCGGCGGAGACTCGTATGCCAACAAGAAGCCGCACGGCAGTGTGTTGCGCAATGTCGCCGCCGGCATGGGCGTGGCGCTGTCACGTGTGACCCATGTGGGTGATTCGAGTATCGATGTGGAGGCCGCGCGGAATGCTGGCGTCACGGCCTGGGCTGTACCCTACGGCTACAACGCGGGGGTGCCGGTGGCGTTGTCCAAGCCCGACCGGATGTTCGACGATCTGGCAGCGGTGGCCGACGCGGTTCTGGAGGCTGGTGTTTCCTGAGGCATGCCGCAGCCGTCGGTACCACATCTCGCGCAAGGCGCGGGCACGCACTCCTGGCCAGCGCGTTGCACGACCAGTCAGTTGGTGGCGCCAAGCTGTTGGGCGCTGGTGCGCACCCGCCGCACAGACAGCCTTGTATCACTATGATGGTGGACCTTGTACTTTAAATCCCGGTCAAATTCCGGGATCGGGAGCACCTTATGTATGCACAACTGGTCGAGACTGGAACCCGCGCCGTCAAGTCACTGGACGAGATGGACCCGCAAGAGCGCGCCTTCCAGGAGCGTATCAATGCGGGCATCAAGATCGAACCCAAGGACTGGATGCCCGAGGCCTACCGCAAGACGCTGGTTCGGCAAATTTCGCAACACGCACACTCAGAATACGTGGGCATGCTGCCCGAGGGAAACTGGATCAGCCGCGCGCCCAGCCTGAAACGCAAGGCGATCCTGATGGCAAAGGTGCAGGACGAAGCCGGCCATGCGCTGTACCTCTACAGCGCCGTCGAAACGCTGGGTGTGACACGTGACGGGGTGTATCGGGATCTGCTCGCGGGCAAGGCCAAGTATTCGAGCATCTTCAATTACCCGACACTGACCTGGGCCGACATCGGCGCCATCGGCTGGCTGGTGGACGGCTCCGCCATCGTCAACCAGATTCCGATTTGCCGCTGCTCGTTTGGCCCCTACGCGCGCGCCATGGTGCGGGTGTGCAAGGAGGAGTCGTTCCACCAACGCCAGGGCTATGACATCATGCTGGCGCTGGCACGTGGCACTCCGGAGCAAAAACGGATGGCGCAGGATTCACTCAACCGTTGGTGGTGGCCGTCGCTGGCAATGCACGGCCCAGCCGACGAACAGTCGGTCAATAGCGCGCAATCCATGGCCTGGAAGATCAAGCAGCACACAAACGATGAGTTGCGCCAGAAGTTCATCGACCAGACCGTGCCGCAGGCCGAATTCCTGGGTCTGTCGATTCCAGACCCGCTGCTGAAGTGGAACGAGGTGCGTGGGCATTACGACTTTGGCCCGATCGACTGGGAGGATTTTTTCCGTGTCGTCAAGGGCCAGGGCCCGTGCAATCGGGAGCGGCTGGCGGCGCGCAACAGGGCCTGGGAGGAGGGCGCGTGGTTCCGCGACGCACTCATCGCCCACGTGGACAAGCACCGAGCGCAAGACAAGGCGGCATGAGATGGGCGATAACACGGCACAGCGCGAATGGCCCCTGTGGGAAATCTTCATCCGCAGCCAGCATGGCCTGGCACACAAACATGTGGGCAGCCTGCACGCCGCCGACGGCGAGAGCGCGATCCTGCACGCGCGCGACGTATACACACGGCGCAACGAGGGCGTGAGTATATGGGCAGTGCGCGCGGGAGACATCGTGGCCAGCAGACCGGGCGACAAGGAGGCGCTGTTTGACCCCGCGCAGAGCAAGGTGTACCGCCATCCCACGTTCTTTCCCACGCCTGACGGCGTTAAGAACTTGTGAGCGCAGCAGCCCTGGCTGCCACAGCGTCGGCCGCGAAGATGTCGGCCGCAGCCGCTGCGGACAATGCGGACGACCTCTCGCACGCCAAGTTCGAAACCCTGCTGCGGCTGGGCGACAACTGCCTGGTGCTGTCGCAACAATTGGGCGCCTGGTGCGGGCATGGACCAGCGCTGGAAGAAGACATGGCGTTGACCAATGTGGCGCTGGATTTGCTGGGCCAGGCGCGCCTGTGGTTGTCGTATGCGGGCGAGGTGGAAGGCCAGGGGCGGGACGAAGATGCACTCGCTTACCGGCGCGACGGTTTCGAGTTTCGCAACCTGCTGCTGGTCGAGCAGCCGAATGGCCACTACGGCGACACCGTGGTGCGCCAGTTCCTGTTTGACTGCTGGCATCTGGAGCTACTGGAGGCGCTGGCGCAGTCGGCCGATCCGCGCATTGCCGAGATCGCTGCCAAGGCGGTCAAGGAGGTGCGTTACCACTGCGAACGCAGTGTGTACCTGATGGTGGCGCTGGGTGACGGTACGGCCGGGAGTCGGCGCCGCATGCAGGATGCGGTGGACAGGTTTTGGCCTTATACCAACGAGTGGTTTGAGTCCGATGCGGTGGATGCGCAGTGTGCGCAGGCCCGGTGGGCGCCACGTGCTGAGGATCTGCGCGAAGGATGGCATGCGGTGGTGGACCAGGTGCTTGCGCGCGCGACCCTGGTCAAGCCGGCCTATATTGGCCATCAGCGTGGTGGTCGCCAGGGCCTGCACACAGAGCACCTGGGTCACTTGTTGACCGACCTGCAGTTTCTGCAGCGCGCCTACCCCCAGGCGCAATGGTGAGCCGTGAAGCCATGCCGTGCGCGATGCAGCTCCAGCCGCATTGACCAGACCAGGAGTCCGATGGCCAGCCCCCAGTTCTACCAGTTGCAGGTACGCGAGGTCCGGTCGGCGACGCGCGACGCCATCGCTGTGACCTTCGACGTGCCGACTGCGCTGGAACAGGAGTTCACCTATGTTCAAGGGCAGTACCTGACCTTGCGTACGCACTTCGATGGTCTGGAACTGCGTCGCTCCTACTCGATCTGTTCTGCGGTGCAGGACAGGCTGTTACGGGTTGCCATCAAACGCGTGACCGACGGGCAGTTCTCGACCTGGGCAGTGGATAACCTCAAGGCAGGCGTTTTGATTGATGTGATGCCGCCACAGGGCCTGTTCCATAGCCCATTGCAACCGCAGGCGGAGCGCCACCTGCTGGCGTTTGCCTGCGGCAGCGGCATCACGCCCATTTTGTCTATCGTGAAGAGCACTTTGCTGGCCGAGGCAGGCAGCAACGTGACCCTGGTCTACGGCAACCGGTCGTCGGGCCATGTGATGTTCAAGGAAGAGCTGGAGGATTTGAAAGACCAGTTTCTGGAGAGGCTGAATCTGGTCTGGATCATGAGCCGGGAGGCGCAGGACATAACACTGTTCAACGGCCATATCGATTACGACAAGTGCATGCAACTGCTCACCCGGTGGATCGACCCTTCGGGGATTGACGCCGCCTTTATCTGCGGGCCGCAAGACATGATGTTCTCCGTATCCAGGGCTCTGCAGGACAAAGGCGTCGACAAGGCGCGCATCAAACTGGAACTGTTCGGAACGCCGACGACGAACGGAGTGGCGCGTGCGCAGCGCGCCGCGGCGCAAGGCGCCGCCATGTGCCAGGTCGAGGTGGTGCAAGACGGCACGCGGCGCAGTTTCAGCATGGCCAAGAACAAGGACAATCTGGTCAATGCCGGTCTGCTGGCAGGTCTGGAGATGCCCTTCTCGTGCAAGGGTGGTGTCTGCTCGACCTGCCGCGCCATGGTGGTGGAGGGCGAGGTGGACATGGACATCAACTTTGCGCTGGAAGACTACGAGGTGGCGCGGGGTTTTGTCCTGTGTTGCCAGAGTTACCCGGTGAGCGACCGGCTGGTGATCGATTTCGACACGGACCACGCGCATTCCTGACGGGCTCTGTGCCCCAGGACCCACAGGAGACTCCTTTGGCCACCTACAGTGCATCTGCGGCCGTGCTCGATCCGATCGAGCGCGCCAGCCGTGACGAGATCACTGCGCTGCAATTGCACCGATTGCGCGCCACACTCTCCAGCGTCTACCGCAAGGTGCCGCACTATCGCAGGGCCTTCGACGCGGCAGGTGTGCATCCGGACGACCTGAAGTCCCTGGCCGACCTGGCGAAGTTCCCGTTCACCAGCAAAAGCGACCTGCGCGAGAACTACCCGTTTGGCATGTTTGCCGTACCCCGCGAGCAAGTGGTGCGTATCCATGCCTCCAGCGGCACCACCGGCAAACCGACCGTGGTCGGCTACACGCAGGGCGACATCGACCGCTGGTCAGACCTGGTGGCGCGGTCCATCCGGGCCGCCGGTGGTCGCAAGGGCGACATGATCCATGTGGCCTACGGCTACGGTTTGTTCACCGGCGGTCTGGGTGCGCATTACGGCGCCGAACGCATGGGGTGCACCGTGATCCCGGTTTCGGGTGGACAGACCGAACGCCAGGTGCAACTGATCGAGGACTTCCAGCCGCGCATCATCATGGTGACGCCGTCCTACATGCAGGTGATCATCGAGGAGTACGTGCGCCTGGGCCTCGATCCGCGCGCGAGTTCGCTGGAGATCGGCATCTTCGGCGCCGAACCCTGGACCGAGGCGATGCGCAGCGAGATCGAGGCGCAGGCCGGTATCGACGCGGTGGATATTTACGGCCTGTCCGAGGTGATGGGCCCGGGTGTGGCAAGCGAATGTGTCGAATCGAAAGACGGCCCGGTGATCTGGGAAGACCATTTTTATCCCGAGGTGATCGATCCCGAGACCGGCGCCGTGTTGCCCGACGGCTCCGAAGGCGAACTGGTGTTCACCTCGCTCACCAAGGAAGCTTTCCCCATCATCCGTTACCGCACGCGCGACCTGACGCGCCTGTTGCCTCCCACCTCACGTGCGTTCCGGCGCATGGGCAAGATCGTTGGCCGTTCGGACGACATGCTGATCATCCGCGGGGTCAATGTGTTCCCGACGCAGATCGAGGAACTGGTGCTGCAACATGGCAAGCTCAGTGCGTTGTACCAGCTGGTGGTGACGCGCGACGGTCATCTCGACGAGGTCGAGGTGCTGGTGGAACTGCAGCAGGCGGCGGCTGACGCTGACGGCGCAGAGATCAGCCAGTGGCTGCAGCATCGTATCAAGACCATGGTGGGCATCAGCACTCGCGTCAACGTATTGCCGCCGAATTCGGTGGAGCGCACACAAACCGGCAAGGCCCGTCGCGTCGTGGACAAGCGGCCGAAGCGGTAAGGCTTCCTCTGGCTGGGTGATCGTGGGTCTGGTATGCGCCTATGTTGGCAAGGTTTCTGTCGCCTGTTGATTGGGTTTGTTGGCGCGGGGCACCGCGTTGGCGAGATCAGGTCGGCACGGCACTCTGCTCCGCGGCTGTCCCCCGTGCCGGCCTGGGGCCGACGACTCCTCCTTTATGCCGCTGCGCAGAGCGCCGCACCGTCCTGATTCTGGGAGCGTGTTAAGCGTGCGGCGTGCAAACGA
>JAJAZK010000188.1 GCA_026785765.1 Rhodoferax sp.
CGGGCGTGGTTTCTGGCGCGGTGTGTTTTTCTATCCGGTGTTGTTGTCACCGGTCGTGGTCGCCCTGATCTGGAAATGGCTGCTGCAAAGCCAGGGCGTATTCAACGCCGCGCTGGTGGCCACGGGCAACGAACCCATCGGCTGGTTGACCGACGCCGGCTGGGCATTCTTCTGGACCGTGTTCGTATCGATCTGGGCCCATATGGGTTTTTACACCCTGATCCTGCTGGCCGGTTTACAGGCCATCCCCAAGGACATGTACGAAGCCGCCGAAATGGACGCCGCCTCGCCGTGGCGCACGCTGCGCCGCATCACACTGCCGCTTTTGATGCCCAACCTGATCGTGGTGCTGGTGCTGGCAATGATCCGCGCGGTGCAGATCTTCGACGAGGTGTTCGTTCTCACGGGTGGCGGACCCGGTTCGGCCACCACCTTTATCGTGCAATTCATCTACCAGACCGGTTTCGCCGAACAGATCCACCTCTACGGTCTGGCGGCCGCTGCATCGCTGGTGCTGGCGCTGGGCCTGATGCTTTTGACCTTTGTGCAACTGCGGCTGACCCGGGCCAGCGAAGCCGGCAAGCGGGCGCGCTGAAACCATGAGTGTCACCAGCTTCCTCACCCGCACCCACGGCCGCGGCCGTCTCGACTGGACCGACTGGCTCAGTTACGCCTATCTGCTGGTCGGCCTGTTCACCATGTTCGCGCCAATCCTGTGGCTGGTGATGTCATCCTTCAAGACCGAGAGCGCGATCGGCCAGTTTCCGCCCACGTTCCTGCCGTACAGCCAGAAGTCGGTGACCGTGCAGGGCCATGAAAAGCCCTTACCCTTGTTCCTGACAAAAACAGACAGTGGCGAGCTGCGCGAAATGGCGCAGGTGCGGCGCATCGGCATCATGGCCACGATGGTGGACCCGGCCAAACCCGAGCACGAAATTCGCGTCAACATCAACGACCGCAAGCCGATCAACGAGCTGCAATTTGCAGGCAACAACTACACCGATCTTTTCGGCAAGTTCAGTTTTGGCAAATATCTTTGGAACAGTGTCTTCATCACCGTGGTCGCCACCCTGTTGACCCTGCTGATCAATTCGATGGCCGCCTTCGCCCTGTCCAAGTACCAGTTCCGCGGGCAGAAGGCGGTGTTTATGCTGATCATCGCCACGCTGATGATTCCACCTACCATCATCCTGGTGCCGGTATTTCTGGTCATCAACAGCGTCGGCTTGCTGAACAGCCTGTGGGGCGTGATCCTGCCAGCGATCGCCACCCCCACTGGTGTGTTCCTGTTGCGCCAGTACATGCTGACCATCCCCGACGAGCTGCTCGAGGCAGCGCGGATGGACCACGCCAGCGAGTGGCGCATCTACTGGAAGATCATCCTGCCGCTGTCGGCGCCAGCACTGGCGGTACTGGCGATCTTTTCCGTGATGTGGCGCTGGAACGACTTTCTGCTGCCCTTGATCGTGTTGTCCAAGCCGGAGTTCTTCACGTTGCAACTGGCGCTCAACTCGTTCCAGGGTGAACTCAACACCCAGTGGCACTACCTGCTGGCAATGACCGTGATCACGCTGATCCCGATCACGCTGGTGTTCGCCTTCTTGCAAAAGTACATCACCACCGGCATCGCCAGCGCGGGCGTGAAGTAAGCCTATTCCAACTGGGGACTACCGCGTGGCCACACTCGACCTGCAACGCATCGTCAAAAGTTTTGATGCCACCACCATCCTGCACGGCATCGACCTGGCGGTTAAGGACGGCGAATTTGTGGTGTTCGTCGGGCCCTCGGGGTGTGGCAAGTCCACGCTGCTGCGGGTCATCGCCGGCCTGGAGTCCCCCACCAGTGGCGACATCCGGATCGATGGACAAAACGTCAACGGCATCTCGGCGGCCCACCGCGGCTGCTCCATGGTGTTCCAGTCGTACGCGCTGTATCCGCACATGTCGGTGTACGACAACATGGCCTTCGGGCTGGAGAACATCGGCGTGCCCAAGGCGCAGATCGAATCCAAGGTCAGCGCCGCCGCCACCCTGCTGCGCCTGGGTGAACTGCTGCAACGCAAACCCACCCAACTGTCCGGCGGCCAGCGCCAGCGCGTCGCCATCGGGCGCTCCATCGTGCGCGAGCCAAAGCTGTTCCTGTTCGACGAGCCGCTATCGAACCTGGATGCCGAGTTGCGGGTTTCGATGCGCGCCGAGATCCGCGAATTACATGCCCGCCTCAAAGCCACCATGGTCTACGTGACGCACGACCAGGTGGAGGCCATGACCATGGCCGACAAGATCGTGGTGCTGCGTGCTGGCAAGGTAGAACAGGTGGGGGCTCCACTGGAGTTGTACAACCGGCCCCTGAATACCTTTGTGGCCGGCTTTATTGGCAGCCCGCGCATGAACTTCCTGCCGGTCGCACTGTTGCCCGATGATGCGCGCCAGGGTGGCCGGGCCCTGGTACCCCAGGGCACTCACACCATTGGTCTGCGCCCGGAACACGCGCAGATTGCCGACGATGGCCCCATCAGCATGCAGGTGTCGTCGGTCGAGCAGCTGGGTTCGACCAGCCTGCTGCACGGCAAAGTGGGCGCGGACACACCCTTCGAGATGGTCCTCAACGGACAGACCAGCACCAAGGGCGGCGATACTGTGCGGCTGGGCCTGCCTACGGCGTACCTGCATTGTTTCGACAGCCAGGGTCTGCGCCTGTAAGCGCCTTTGGTGTCGGCTGGCATCGGTCAGGCGATTTGTTTCCCGGCAGGAACCCATGAAGACATTCGGCGCGGCCAGCGTATCGGCCACTCACCCCTATGGCGTTGATCTGGCCTTGCCTGGGGGCGGCCGGTTCAGCATCCAGCTGCTGGAGCCCACCATGGCAAGAGTGCGGTTCAAGGCTGCTGGCGGTTACCGTGAACCGCGCACCTGGGCGATCGCGCCACAGCCCGGCCCGGACGTGGCATGGTCCGGACGGCCTCGGGACGCGCTGGACGGATTTGCGCTTCCACCGGTGCGCACGACGCAGCAGAATGGCCAGCTGGAGTTGCAGATCGAAGGCGGCCTGTCGATCCAGGTACAGCTCGACCGACTCGCGCTGACCTGGCGCGACCAAAGCCGGAACGTGGTGGCAGAGGACCGCAGCACCTCTGCTTATTTCCACAGCGAGCGCAGCGGCGCCACGCGCCATTACCTGCAACGCAACCGGGCCGAGCGTTACTACGGTCTGGGCGACAAGACCGGGCCGCTCAACCTGCACGGCCGGCGCCTGCGCACACTGGCCCTCGACTCACTCGGATACGACCCGCAACAGGGTGACCCGCTCTACAAACACTGGCCTTTCGTACTGAGCCGAAACGCCACCGGGCAGTGGAGCGGCATTTACTACGACACGCTGGCCGCGTGCACCTTTGACCTGGGTTGCGAACACGACAATTACCACGAGCTGTTCCGTTACGTCGAGATCGACGATGGGGACCTGGACTACTACATGATGGTCGGCAATTCGCCGGGCGAGGTGATCGCGCAGTTTGTGCGCCTGATCGGCGGCACCCACTTGCCGCCGCGCTGGTCGCTCGGATTTGCGCAGACCGCCATGGGGCTGGCCGACGCACCCGACGCGCAGGCGCAGCTCGACGCGTTCATCACGCGCATCGGGCAGGAGGGTATCCCCTGTTCGTCCTTTCACTATGGCTCGGGTTACTCGTCGCGCGGCAAGCGACGGTATGTGTTTACCTGGAACGCGTCCAAGTTTCCGGATCCGAAATCCCTCAATGCAAGGTTCCAGGCTGCGGGCATGCGGCTGGTCGCAAACATCAAGCCCTGTCTGCTGGACGACCACCCCGCCTTTGAGGTGGTCAAGGCCCACGGCGGCTTTATCCATCACGCGGCGACTAATTCGCCCATACTCGAGCAGTTCTGGGACGGCGAAGGTGCCCATCTGGACTTCACCCGGACAGGCGTGATCGCCTGGTGGCAGCAGAACCTGCGTGCCCAGGTGCTGGACTACGGCATCGATGCCGGCTGGAACGACAACAACGAATACGCCATCATGGACGATGCGGCCGCCTGCCACGGCTTTGGGCAGACGCTGCCGATCCACCGCGCGCGGCCCCTGCACGCCCTGCTGATGACCCGTGCCAGCTTCGAGGCGCAGGCGGCACACCGCCCGGATGAACCGGTGTTCACAGTGACACGTGGTGGCCCGCCCGGACTGCAACGCTATGCCCAGACCTGGACCGGCGACAACACCACCAGTTGGGAAACCCTGCGCTGGAACATCCGCACCGGATTGCAAATGAGCCTGTCGGGCATGTTCAACGTGGGCCATGACGTAGGGGGGTTTGCCGGCCCATCACCCGGGCCGGAGCTCTTCGTGCGCTGGGTGCAGGCGTGTTGCCTGAACCCGCGCATGGTGATGAACTCATGGAAAGCCGACGGAACCAACAACGTGCCCTGGTTGCACCCCGAAGTGACCCACCATGTGGCGGCTGCGATCCGGCTGCGCTATACCCTCATGCCGTACCTCTGGCAGCTGTTCGAACGTGCGCATCGGCTGCACGAACCGATCATCCGGCCGACCTTCTACGACTTTGCGGACGACGAGCGCTGCTTCGACGACTGCGACGATTTCATGCTCGGCGACGCGTTGCTGGTGGCCCCGGTAGTGGAACCGGGTGCGACCAGCCGAACCGTCTACTTGCCGAAAGGTCCTGCGGCATGGTTTGATTTTCACACCGGCCAACGGCTCGCTGCCGGTGTTGTGCATGGGATTGAGGTGGCACTCGGGACGTTGCCGCTGTTTGCGCGTGCCGGGGCAAGCGTTACCGTTGCCACAGCAGGCCAGGGCAACAATCGGCACAATGACCCTGTAGGCCAGATTCGACATTTCCCGAGCGGCACTTGACCGCTTCACACCGGACAATAACGTCCCATGCCCACCCCTCCTGACCGCCCGCCGCTGCCCGACCACCTGTCCGTGGACCCGCGCAGCGTCCACCATGTTGCCGCCGTCTTCGAACACGAGATTGGCATTCGCTTCAACGGCAAGGAGCGAAGGGACGTCGAGGAATACTGCATCAGCCAAGGCTTCATAAAAGTCGCCGCCGGCAAGACGCTGGACCGAAAAGGCCGTCCCATGCTGATTACCTTGAAGGGCGCAGTCGAGGTGTTCTACCGGGGGGTTGAGCCGGGCGCCATCAAGCCCGGTTGACGAGGCCTATCTGCCGCCGCTGGGCAACTACCAGCTAGCGAAACATCGGATAATATTCCCTGATGGCGACGAGACCCAAACCCAAAGAAGCCGGTTTTCCCCGCATAGACTATGTGGAGGCAGAGCTGGCCACGCGACCCATGCCGCTGCATGAGTTGCCGCGCCAGGTTGGTATCGACACCGCCATGGCGGTGATCGCCAGGCATCACGCCCGCATCGCGCGCGCCATCGAGATGTTCTGGGGCACGCGTGATTGCGTGGAGTACATCCAGAAGCTGGTGATGAATGGCGGCGACGGGTTTGGCAATGCCCGCATCGGGTTCAAACCCGAGGTTGTGTCGGCGCTGCTCAGCCTGTCGACCATGCACCGCATCGAGCGCTGAATTCAGGCCGTGCCGCCGCCGTGCGCATCGGCGAACAGCACGTACCAGTCCAGACAGCCCGGGTTGGCCATGGCTTCGCGATTGAGCACCTTCTCCAGCGGCTGGCCCAGCAACAGCCTCTTGATCGGCAGCTCCTGCTTCTTGCCTGACAAGGTACGTGGAATCTCCGCCACCTGAAACATCGCATCGGGCAGGAAACGCGGCGACAAGGCCACGCGAATCGCCTCGTTGATGCGGCGGCGCATCACGTCGTCCAGCCGTACGCCTTCGCGCAGCACGACAAACAGCGGCATGTAGCTGTCGCGCCCCAGGTACTCCAGGTCCACCACCATGGAGTCGATCACTTCGGGCAACGCCTCCACGGCGCTGTACAACTCGCTGGTGCCCATGCGCAGGCCATGCCGGTTGATGGTGGCGTCTGAGCGGCCGTAGATGGTGCAGCCGCCATTCGCGCCTACCTTGAGCCAGTCGCCATGGCGCCATACGCCGGGATACATGTCGAAGTAACTCGACAGGTAGCGCTTGTCGCCCGCGTCGCCCCAGAAATACAGCGGCATGGAAGGAATCGGCGCGGTGCACACCAGTTCGCCCACCGCATCAATCACCGGTTCGCCCTGATCATTCCAGGCGTACACGGCACAGCCCAGCAAGCGGCACTGCATCTCGCCCGC
This sequence comes from Rhodoferax sp., assembly GCA_026785765.1. Taxonomy (GTDB): domain Bacteria; phylum Pseudomonadota; class Gammaproteobacteria; order Burkholderiales; family Burkholderiaceae_C; genus CAISIP01. Next base: position 6,252 of record JAJAZK010000188.1, read on the forward strand.
AACCAGCGGCAACTCCCGATTGCCTCCGATAAAAGCGCCCGCGAAGTCAGTGCCGCCAGAGATGTTGCACCACCAGATGTCGCCCCCACGCTCGCCCACTTCGTGTGGCTCGCTGCCCCCCGAGGGGGCGCTCGCGCCTTGGGGCGGCCCGGCGGCGCTCAGGTCGCCCCCACGCTCGCCCACTTCGTGTGGCTCGCTGCCCCCCGAGGGGGCGCTCGCGCCTTGGGGCGGCCCGGCGGCGCTCAGGTCGCCCCCACGCTCGTCGTTCTTCGCGCGAACCCGACGGAACTCGGCGGTGCCCCAGTTCTGCGCGTCGATGCTCAAGGGGGAGCCGGTCGTACCCAGGGCGCGTACACGCGACAGATCGCCGCAGCCCGGCAGGTCAAGCGCGGCCTTTTGGCAACTGGCGAAGAACGCTGCGCCTGCACCAAAGAAAGTTACGCCCAGCCCGGCGGCGAAGCGCCACAACGTGGTCCAGTCGGGAGGCAACTTGTTGCCCGAAGGATCCAGCCCTGAGCCACCCGGACTGCCATCAAAAATGCAGCAGGTCGTGCCATTGAGAAGCCCGTTGGTCTGGCAATTCCACATCACCCAGCCCGTCGAGCTGTACCAGTGAAAACGCTCACCCAGGCTGTTGGCAGAGTAACTGCAACCCACATCGTTGTGCAGCGTGGTCAGGGCCAGCGCGACCAGCATGCTGCCGCCGTGCCCATGCACGATCGGCTTGGGCAAACCTGTGGTGCCACTGGAGTACACGATCCACAACGGATGGTCGAACGGCAGCCACACCGGCTCGAAGGCACGCGTCTGCGCATCGTCGGTGGCGACCACCTCGGCAAACGCGGTGTATTCCAGGTCGGCCGCAGGCGCCTTGCCCAGCGTGCCCAGGTTGTCCACCAACAGCAGAAGCTCAACGCTGGGCAGGGCGGCGCGCAACCCGGCCACGATCCCCAGGCGGCTCTGATCGCGCCCGGCATGGGTTACGCCATCACAGGCGATCAGCACCTTGGGAGCGATCTGCCGGAACCGGTCCAGCACGGCATTGCTGCCCATGTCCGGCGCACACATGCTCCAGACGGCGCCGATGCTGGCGCTGGCGAGGAACGCCACCATCGCCTGCGGAACATTCGGCAGGTAGGCCGCGACCCGGTCGCCGCTGACGACACCCTGCGCGCGCAAATACACGGCCAGTGAGGCGACCTGGCGCCGCAGCTCCGGCCAACCCAGTTCAACTGGCGCGCCAACACCAAGACTGCGCTCGTTGTGGCTGATCACCGCAGCCAGGCCAGCGGCGTCGGCTGCTGCCACATGCCGCAATACTTGCTGCGCATAATTTACCTGTGCGCCCACGAACCAGCGCGCGCCTGGCATGGCGGTCTGCGCCAGCACCGCCGTGTGCGGGGTCGGCGAACACAGATCGAAGTAGTCCCAGACACTTTGCCAGAACGCATCAAGGTCGCGCACCGACCATTGCCACAGGGCGTCGTACGAGGCAAAGGTCAACCCGCGCTCACGCGCCAGCCACTCCTGGTAGCGGCGGATCTGCGGGACATACGGCGGAGCGGGGTGGCGGTTCATGTCCCGTAGGTTACCGCAATGCAATACCGCTGCACCCTATGCCATCGGCGATCTCCAAGGCGCATCCACGCTCCATTGCTGCGTATGACCCGCGTGGCTCGCCGGGAGCGTACTGATCGGCAGCGGCGCGCACTTTATGGGCACTGCGATGGTCAACATCTATCGCGCGATGTGGCACTGGAAGCGGCTGACAGCGGGTATGGAAGGACCGGGCATATCGGGCTAAAATTGCCTGATATATCAAACCTGAAAGTCGAATTTTCAAGGATGTTTGCCAGATCTGAACTCCTGCGCGCGATCTCGTCGGCTCTTGAAAACGAGCGCTCTGTCGCATTGCTTGGTGCGCGCCAGGTGGGAAAGACCTCCATCGCACGGGAGATTGCGCGACAACGCGGGGGCATCTACCTTGATCTGGAATCACCTGACACGCTGCTTGGACTGAGCAACCCTTTGCGCGCCCTGGGCGCTCTGGCAGAACAACACGCATTGATCGTACTGGACGAAGTACAGCGCCTGCCAGAGCTGTTCGCGGTGCTGCGGGTGCTCATCGACCGCAGCCCCCGCAACGGCCAGTTCCTGCTGTTGGGCAGCGCGTCGCCAGCGCTGCTGCGTCAGTCCAGCGAATCACTGGCGGGCCGCATGCACCTGATCGAAATGGCGGGGTTCTCGCTGGCGGAAACCGGCGCCGACACGCTGCACCGCCTGTGGCTGCGCGGTGATTACCCGCGCAGCTTTCTTGCTGGGAGCGACGCTTCCAGCTTCACCTGGCGTGGCAACTACATGGCCAATGTAGTGAACCGCGACATGCCGCAGTTTGGACTGGGTTTGCCGGCGACCACACTGTTCCGGCTCTGGCGCATGCTGGCGCACTACCACGGCCAGGTCTTCAACAGCTCCGAATTGGCGCGTGCAATCGGGCTTTCTGACACCTCCGTGCGCCGCTACCTCGATGTGCTGACCGACATGTACCTGGTGCGGCAACTGCAGCCCTGGTTTGCCAATCTTGGCAAACGACAGGTCAAGGCCCCAAAACTGTATTTGCGCGACAGCGGGCTGTGGCACTGGTTGATGGACATACCTCATCTGACAAGTCTGCTCACCAATCCCAAACTCGGCGCCTCGTGGGAAGGGTTCGCCCTGGAACAGGTGCTGCGCCATGCGCAACCGCACGAGGCGTATTTTTGGGCCACCCATGGCGGCGCAGAGCTGGACCTCTTGATGCTGCGCGCAAACCAGCGCGTCGGCGTGGAGTTCAAGTTTGCCGACGCGCCAAAGGTTACCAAGTCCATGCGGATCGCCATCGACGACCTCAGGCTCGACGCGTTGTACATTGTGTATCCTGGGGAACAGCGCTTTGCACTGGAAGCAGGCATCGAACTGGTTCCGCTTTCCACCATTGCACCACCAAATTGATCTTGCCATGTCCATCTGGAAAAAACCTGTCAGCGTCGAAATTCTGACCGCCATGCACATTGGCACGGCGGTGCAGCACCTTGGAATGGAGTTTCTGGAGGTGGGCGACGACTTCATTCGCGCCCGGATTCCGGTAGACGAGCGCACCAAGCAGCCCTACGGACTGCTGCACGGTGGCGTCTCGGTGGTGCTGGCCGAAACATTGGGATCCTGCGGCGCCGCCTCGGCTGCGCCGCCGGGCTACCGCTGCGTCGGGCTCGACATCAACGCCAACCACATTAAGGGCGCCAGCAGCGGCTGGGTCACCGGCATCACGCGCCCGGTGCACATCGGGCGCAGCACCCAGGTCTGGCACATAGACATGCACAACGACGCCGGTGAGCTAACCTGCGTGTCGCGGATCACGATGGCGGTGCTGGCGCCACGCTAAGGGCCGGGTTGTGCCACAAACACTCGACCCATTCATGCCTGGCGCATACCTTTTTCAGACCAATCAGAACTTTCCGTGCAATAGATAAGCCTGCTGCGGATCAACTCCGTCAAGGATGGCTTTTCGCACCAGGCTTTCAGTCACCATCGCCCGTTCCGATCCATCCAGTACCTCCTCGATTTGCGCGGCAGGAACCCGAATCAGCCCGTCCCGGTCACCCACCAGGTAATCTCCCGGCACGATCTCGACATCACCAATGCGAATCGGTACGTCCGTTGCATCGGGCAGCCAGTGGCCGACCACATCGCGCGGGGTAAAGCCCCGGCACCAGGACTGAAAACCGATATCCAGAAGAAAATCCGTATCCCTGACGAAACCGTCGACCACGCATCCCCGCACACCCTTGTTCTTCAGGGTCTCCGCCGACAACTCACCCATGTGCGCGACCACCCGGTCATTGGGCTGGCTAGTCCAGATCGAACCACTTGGCGCCTTGGACAACAGACCGGTCCAAGCCATCAAAGTCTCGTGCGCATCGGCACCCACGTGAACCTTGCCTCGGATCGTAAACGCTGGTCCCGCCAGCCTGCGCTCAGGCATGATCGGGCGCAGCTCAGGGGGCAGGGTGAAGTTTTTCAACCCCATCGCCCGCATGACATCGTGGACAACGCCGGTATAACAAAGCTCCAGACGCGCTGTCCAGGCGCTAGCCATCGTTGACACGGATTGAACTGGTGGCATATGTTTCCTTTCGATCTGCATGGCTGTCGGCTTTACGGCGGCAGGTCAACCGTGTAGCCAAGCGACACTGAAATCTCCATGGCGCCCTGCCCAAGTATCAGCCGGGCGGCGTCCTGTGTCGGCCCACGCAGGCTGCCCACGTTTTCCAAGTACGGTATTACAAGCGCTGCCACGACCTGTCCATGGCGACCCCAGACCGGGTAACCAAGATTGATCACGCCGTACGTCTGCAGGCTGGGGAAGCAGGCATACCCGTCTGCCGCAACCTGGTCCACCGCTGCCATAAAGTCGAATCGGGAGATGCCAGATTCCCCGTTCAGCAAAGCATGTTGCTCCAACAAACGTTCACGCTCCTCTGC
>JAJAZK010000189.1 GCA_026785765.1 Rhodoferax sp.
CGCGCGCCTCTGGCCGCAGAGCTCGCGGCCATCCCGTGGCTGGGGGTGCTGGACGACGCCTCACGGCAACGTGTGACACCCGAATTGCAGGTTGGCGACGCCCTTCCAGGCGACCTGGTCTGCCGCACCGGACGGCCGGTGACCTACTGGTTCGGCGTCATCGACGGTCTGCTGAAGATGAGCAGCGACAACGCAGAGGGGCGCACCATGACCTTTACCGGTTTGCCCCCCGGTGGCTGGTTCGGCGAGGGTACGGCGCTCAAGCGCGAACCGTACCGCTACAACGTCCAGGCACTGCGCAAAAGTATCGTGGCCGGGCTGCCGATCGACAGTTTCCACTGGCTGCTGGACCACTCGATCGGCTTCAATCGCTTTGTGATGAACCAGATCAACGAACGCCTGGGCCAGTTCATCGCCGCACGCGAGATCGACCGCATGAACAGCCCCGACGCCCGGGTGGCACGCAGCCTGGCCGCACTGTTCAACCCGGTCTTGTACCCTGGCGTCGGTGAAATGCTACGCATCACGCAGCAAGAACTGGCCTACCTGGTCGGCCTGTCGCGCCAGCGCGTCAACGAAGCGCTGAATGTCTTGCAAGCGCAGGGCGTCATCCGGGTGGAGTACGGCGGCGTCCGGGTGTTGAGCCTGCCCGCACTTGGTTCACGTATTTTTGCAAAGCCCGGCCAATGAGCAAACCTGCATCCCCTGCAATCCCGGCAAGCGGCTTTCATCGTGCGCCCAAACCGCTGTCAGCCGTCGGCAGCACCGGCGCACCAACGGCGACTGGCGCGACCACCCGGCTGAACACGCGAATGGCCGAACTCGGCAGGGCGGCGCGCCGCGAAGCCGACGACTGGATCGCCCGCGGCTGGGTCAAAGTCGACGGCGAGCCGGCCAGCATGGGGATGCAGGTGGGTCCCCAGGCCCGCATCGAAGTCGCCAAACAGGCGCAGGGCCGACAGGCGAACCAGGTCACCATCCTGCTCAACAAGCCGATGGGCATCGTCAGCGGGCAGGCCGAAGATGGTCACCAGCCAGCCATCACCCTGATCCAGCCGCCAAACCGCTGGGCCGACGACAACGCGCGCTACTTCTTTCACCCACGCCAGTTGCAAAGCCTGGTTCCGGCCGGGCGGCTCGACATCGACTCGATTGGTCTGCTGGTGCTCACGCAGGATGGTCGCGTCGCGCGCCAGCTGATCGGCGAAGACGCGCAGATGGAAAAAGAATATCTGGTGCGGGTGCGCACCCTGGGCAGTGCCGAAGCGGCGGCAGCTGGCGACAAGCTGGCGACCATCCTTGACACCGACCCGGTGACGACCAATGTCCAGGCGGTTTTCCCGAACGCGCAGCTTGAACGCCTGCGCCACGGCTTGGCCCTCGACGGGCAGGCCCTCAAGCCGGCGCAGATCAGTTGGCAAAACCCGGAACAGCTGCGTGTGGTGCTGACCGAAGGCAAGAAGCGCCAAATCCGGCGTATGTGCGAACTGGTTGGCCTGAAGGTGGTGGGTCTCAAACGTGTACGCATCGGCAAGGTGATGCTGGGTCACCTGCCGCTGGGTCAGTGGCGCTACCTGGCGCCGCACGAGAAATTCTGAGCGCATCCTGGCCAAGCCGCACATGAAAAAGCCCGTCGCCAGTGGCTCGCCGCGTCACCTGCGCGCCGCCGACCTGTTGGCCACGGCGCAACTGGCCACTGCGGCGACCGTAGGGGTCACGCGCGTGGTGGAAGGGGTTCACCAATCGGTCTGGCGTACCCTCGGCGCGCCTGGCGGCACGAACGCAGGGCAGACTCGCGGCCTCACCGGCCTGGTCTATCGCAGCATTGGAGGTGCCACGCGCCTCGTCGGCCATGGCCTGCAACTGGCGCTGGCGCGACTGCAACCCCTGCTGGAAAGCGGGGCCGCCGATGCACCCGGAACGCCCCAACGCGAAGCGGTGCTGGCCGCACTCAACGGGGTGATGGGTGACCACCTGGCAGACCACAACAATGCGTTCGCCACGCGAATCGCTCTGTACACCTTTGAGGGCCAGGCGCTGGATCTGCAACGGCCGCTGAAACTGAAGCGGCCGCGCGCCAGGCTGGTGCTGCTGATCCATGGCCTGTGCATGAACGACCTGCAATGGCACACGTCCTACGACGGCGAGCCGGCAGACCATGGGCAGACCCTGTGCGCCGCACTGGACGCGAGTGCCTTGTACCTGCGCTACAACACCGGACGCCATGTCTCGACCAATGGTCGGGCGCTGGCCGATCTGCTGGAGCAACTGTACAAAAGCTGGCCGACGCCGTTGCAGGAGCTGATCGTGGTCGCCCACAGCATGGGCGGGCTGTTGATTCGCAGCGCCGTGCACATAGCCCGCGCGCGCGCTCTGCACTGGCCAAACGTACTCGAGAGCATCGTGTTCCTCGGCACACCCCACCATGGCGCGCCCCTGGAGCGTGCCGGCAACTGGATTGACCTGCTGCTGGGCAGCACGCCCTGGAGCGCACCCTTCACGCGCCTGACGCAGTTGCGCAGCGCTGGCATCACCGACCTGCGCTACGGCTTTGCCACCGACGCGGACTGGCAGGGCAAGGAACGCTTTCGGCGCGCGCCAGACCGGCGCAGTGTGCTGCCGCTGCCAGCCGGTGTCGCCTGTTACGCGGTCGCCGCCACGACAGCCTCAAAACGCAGCCTGCTCGCCGACCGGCTGCTCGGCGACGGCCTGGTGCCCTTGCATAGTGCGCTGGGCCAGCATGCGGAGCCACTGCACACGCTCGCATTCGCCAAAACAGCGCAGTGGATTGGCTACCGCATGAACCATATGCAGTTGCTGGGCCACCCCGATGTGACCCGGCAAATACTGCATTGGCTCAATTAGCGCTTACAGGCAACCACGTATAGCGGCCCCAAGCGGCCCCAAGCGGCATTTTCCTGGCTGCGCCAGACCGATTCGGCGACGGTTGCAGCCATGCATGCATCACCAGAAAGGGGGATGAAAAAAGACCCAATCCTCATCAGAATAGCAAGGACTTACAAAGGGAAACGTCCGTGAAGCAAAAAATTCTCGCCACGATACAGGCCGCAGTTTCCGCCCTCGCGATTGCCGCCCCAACCGATGACGCCAAAAAGCTGTTGACGAGCGGCAACGCGGCCGGTGCTGCGGCGTTGCTGGAATCGACACTTCCCCAGCATCTGGCCGATGTGGAGCACAACTACCTGCTGGGCATTGCACTGCTGGACTCCGGGAAACCGGGAACTGCAGTTTTTGCCTTTGAGCGGGTTTTGGCCATCGAACCCGGTAACGCGATGGCGCGCGCTGAGCTGGCGCGCGCCATGATCGCCCTCATGGAATACGAGGCCGCCCGCGCGGAGCTGTTGCAGGTGCGGAGCGGCCCGATCCCGGCGGATGTCGCCGCACGGGTCGACTCACTCCTTCAGGAGTTGGAACGGGCAATTTCCGCCAAGGCAGTTCTTGGCGGCGCCGCCGTTTTTTCCGGGTACCTGGAAGCCGAGATCGGTTACGACAGCAACTTCAATACGGCGGTCAATGCCAACTCGGTGTTGATCCCTCTATTCGGAGTGGCTTTCCCCTTGGTCGGTCCCGGGCGCTCCCAGTCCAGTTCGCTGGTGGGCGTCAATGGCGGTTTTTCTGGGCAAAAGCGTATCGGCGACGGGGTGGATATCTATGGCGGCATCGACGGCCGGGCACGCTACTACCCCCGCAACGGCGATTTCGCGCCGGTGGCACTCTCCGTCGGCGGCGGAGTGCGCCTGACGCGAGGCGGCGACCAGTACAGCGTCGGCATCAGCCAGTTCACTTATTACATTGGCGGCGCCCACAACGACGATCAGCTGGGTGTGTACGGTCAGTGGCAGCGACAGCTGGACCGAAGCAACACGGTCGGCGCCTTCGCCCAGTACGCGCGCGTGAACCATCCGATCATTCCCGCGCTGAATACCAATCTGTACCTGTTGGGCGGGATGTGGGCACGCGCGCTGGACGGCAATGGCGCTCCGCATATCAGCTTGACCGGCTGGCTCGCCGACGACCGCGAACGCGGTGCGGACCCGACCGTGGGCCGCTCATTCTTCGGCGCAAAGCTGGCGGGCGATTACACGCTGCAGGCGCGTTGGAAGCTTTTTGGCAGCCTCACGGCGCAGGCCTCGCGTTACGGCGGGCAAAGCGTGTTCTTCGGCGTCAAGCGCAAGGATGAGCGTTATGACCTGAACATCGGGGCTGCCTACCAGGCGGACAAGTTGTGGACCTATACCGCCCAACTGACCCACACGCGCAACCAGTCGACCGTCGCCATCAACGATTTTTCACGCGACCTGTTGCTCCTGACGGCACGCCGCAACTACTAGAGAGAACCGGAACATGTTGCACATCACAGTCAAATTCATGCTGGCGACAGCCGTGTTGTTGGCGGCCGGGCATGCTGCGGCCGCCGCGGGTAACTTCCTGCTGGTGACGGGCGGCGTGCAAGTCGTCAACGCTCAGGGCGCGTCGCGTGCGGCGACCACGGGCGGCACGGTCGATTCAGGCGACACCGTCATGACGCAAGGCGGCCGTACGCAAATCCGCTTTACCGATTCCGGCCTCGTCAGCCTGCAACCAGGCACCGAATTCAAGCTGGCCGACTACCGCTTCCGCGAAGCGGGCGGCACCGGAGAAAGCGCCATCTTCAATCTGGTCAAAGGAAGCATTCGCGTCATCACCGGCATCGTGGGGCGCCGCAGCCGCACCGACTTTCTGGTCAACACCCCCACCGCCACGATCGGGATTCGCGGAACGGAATTCCTCGCCACCATGTGTGCCTCCAGTTGTGCGCAGGCGGACGGCCTGTATGTACAGACCGGCGAAGGTGTGATCACGGTCCGCAATGCCCTCGGTGAAGTCGACGTAAGCCGCGGCCAGACGGCCTTCGTGGCGTCTGCCAACTCCAGTCCGCAGCGGACTTCGGCCGCACCAGCACTCAACGCAGTGACGGTGAGCGGCGGCCCCTTGGATGCGCCTTCGGTTAGCGGCGAGAATGTGGCCGTGCGCGTCGTCGGCGGCGGTGAATACAGAACCCTTATTCCGACTGGCACGGGGGAGTTTCAACCCGGCACCATCCTCACCACCAATCCATTCGGGCCGGTCACGCCACTGACCAGCGCCGGTCTGGCAGTGACCGCCAGTGGCAGTTTCACCGTTAACGGTGTGACCTACACGGACGCACTGGACTCGGGTGCCGGCAGTGGCACCGGTGTGCCGGCCGGGGTGATCGCAGGCATGTATTTCAACAACGGGATACTGAATGGCTTTGTCCTGAATCGCGGCAATGAATTCGCAAATCTGCATTTCGACAAAGTTTTCAATGCCGGCAGCAACGCAGACCTCTATTGGGGACGCTGGTCACAGGGCACGCTGAGCGTCTTTGCCGGACTCAACGGCACGAACGACTCCAAAACGCAGGCGGTCCCCGCCACCGCCAGCCTGCACTACCTGATGAGCACTTCGGTGCCCACGATCCCGACGGCGGGCAGCGCGACTTTTTCCTTCGTTGGCGGAACGCCCTCCACCAATGCCAGCGGCGGGCTGGGCAGCGGCATCACCTCCGGTACGGTAACAGCGAATTTCGCCACCAGCATGGTGAATGCGGCGTTCGCCGTCGTGCATGGAGGCACGTTCAACATCAACACGGCCATGCCCATGAACAGCGGCAACCGCGCAGCGTTCTCGTCCAGCAACTTGGGTGGCTCGGTGAGCGGCGCCTCTCCCGGCAGCACGGTCACCGGCTTCTTCGCGGGCACCGGGGCGCCCACGGGCGCAGGCCTGTCCTATTCGCTCAAGACGGGATTCCCACAAGCCGTGCCGGGCGTCAGCGGCACTGTGACGCCCGGCGTCGTCGGTGTGGGGGCGTTCAGGTAGGCCACACGCCTGGATGGGCTCCGGTGTCGGGCCAGCAGCCCTCTTGAACACATCCTGATCGTCCATAATTAAGGGTTGCCCGTGCCATGGCTGTGGCACGGGCAACCCTTTCCTTTTGAGACGACCCAATCCCTATGAGCAAACAAACCCTTTCCTTTCAGGCCGAAGTTGCGCAGTTGCTGCACCTCGTCACCCACTCGCTGTATTCCAACAAGGAGATTTTTCTGCGCGAGCTGATCTCCAATGCGTCGGACGCCTGCGACAAGCTGCGTTTTGAAGCGCTCAACGCGCCGTCCCTGTTTGAAGACGCGCCGACGCTGGAAGTGCGCGTCAGCCTGGACAAAACGGCCCGCACCCTGACCATCAGCGACAACGGCATCGGCATGAACCAGCAGGAAGCCATCGACAACCTGGGCACGATCGCCAAGAGCGGCACCAAAGATTTCGTCTCCAAGCTCAGCGGCGACCAGAAGGCCGACTCGCAACTGATCGGCCAGTTCGGCGTCGGTTTCTACTCCGGTTTCATCGTCGCCGACAAGATCACCGTGGAAACGCGCCGTGCCGGCGCGGCCGCAGCCGACGGCGTGCGCTGGATCAGCGGCGGTGCCGGTGATTTCGAGGTCGAGACCATCACCCGCGCCGAGCGCGGCACCAGCGTCACCCTGCACCTGCGGGAAGACGCCGAGGACTACACCAGTGCCTGGAAGGTGAAGAGCATCATCAGCAAGTATTCCGACCACATCAGCCTGCCGATCCTGATGCAGAAAGAGGAGTGGAAGGAAGGCGAGAAGGTCGAAGGGGATGACTCCGGCGCCACCAAGGGCGGCGAGATGGTCACCACCGACGAGTGGGAGACCGTCAACAAGGCCAACGCCATCTGGGCGCGCGCCAAGAAGGACATAGCGGCCGAGCAGTACGATGAGTTCTACAAGCAGATCAGCCACGACTTCGAAGCCCCACTGGCGCACACCCACAACCGGGTCGAGGGCAGCACCGAATACACGCAACTGCTCTACATCCCGGGCAAGGCACCGTTCGACCTTTGGAATCGCGACAAAAAGGGCGGTCTCAAGCTGTACGTCAAACGGGTCTTCATCATGGACGACGCCGAAGCCCTGCTGCCCACCTACCTGCGTTTCGTCAAGGGTGTGGTGGATTCCGCCGACCTGCCGCTCAACGTCAGCCGCGAACTGCTGCAGGAAAGCCGCGACGTGAAAGCCATCCGCGAAGGCTGCACTAAACGCGTCCTCGGCATGCTCGAGGATTTGGCGCGCAACGATGCGCCGCCCAAGGCCGAGCCCAACGCCGACGGCGTCACCGATGTGGTGAGCGAAGAGGACAAGAAGTCGGCCGAAACCAATGCGGGCAAATACACCCGCTTCTACGCGGAGTTCGGCGCCGTGCTCAAGGAGGGTATGGGCGAGGACTTTGCCAACAAGGAGCGCCTGGCCAAGTTGCTGCGTTTTGCGTCCAGCACTGCCGACGGCGTGAGTGTCGGTTTTGCCGACTACAAGGCGCGCATGAAGGAAGGCCAGGAGTCGATCTACTACATCACCGCCGACACGCTGGCGGCTGCAAAGAACAGCCCGCAACTCGAGGTGTTCAAGAAAAAGGGCATCGAAGTGCTGTTGATGACCGACCGCGTCGACGAGTGGGCGCTGAATTACCTGCAGGACTTTGACGGAACACCGCTGCAAAGCGTGGCCAAGGGCCAGGTGGACCTGGGCAAACTGCAGGACGAAACCGAGAAGAAAGCCGCAGAGGAGGCCGCCGAAGCCTTCAAGCCGCTACTGGCGAAACTCAAGGAAGCGCTCAAGGACAAGGCTGAAGACGTGCGGGTCACCACACGCCTGGTCGATAGCCCCGCCTGCCTGGTGGTGAAGGACCACGGCATGAGCACGCAACTGGCCAGGATGCTCAAGCAGGCCGGACAAAGTGCCCCGGACGTAAAACCGGTACTCGAAGTCAACGCCGAACACGCGCTGGTCAAGAAGCTTGACGGCTCGGTGCACTTCAACGACCTGGCGCACATCCTGTTCGACCAGGCGCTGCTGGCCGAAGGCGGCATGCCGGCTGATCCGGCGGCCTATGTGCGCCGGGTGAATGCCTTGCTGGTGTGATGCTGTAATACCATAATCTCAGCAATCTGACCTGAACGGGTCGGCTGACGAAAGTCCCGCAGGCAGTCCCTGCGGGACTTTTTTCGTTGGATGGATGAGGGCCGGTCATCTGCCGCCGGTTTCTTCGCATGGGAAGGCAC
>JAJAZK010000190.1 GCA_026785765.1 Rhodoferax sp.
ATCGCCGTAGCGGTCGATGGCGCCGGTGCTGCGCCACCCGAGATGACGATAGAACCCGTATGAACGAACGTTTGGATCGGCAGCGCAGCCCAGGAACAATGTGCTATGGCCGACGCTTCTCAGGTGCCCGGTGACCAATGCCAGCAGCTTGCGACCCAGGCCCTGGCCCTCGTACGCGGCCAACAATGCCAGGACCACTACTTCTACGGTGGTGCTGTCACCGAAACAGTAGCCGACCATTTTGCCGTGGCTTGTGCCGACCCAGCCCGGCAGCTTTCCGGATTCGATGTCGTGTGCCCAGGATTTGGCGGTGATGCCAATGCTTGCCAGGCGCTCGACAGAAACCGCGTTTTCACGCGTCATGCCACGCAGGCGAACGCACGCTTGTGCATCAACGGGGAAGGCAGGACGGATTTCAAGCATGCGCGGCAAGGCGAGCTTTGGTTCTTGCCCGTTTGTCCAACTGGTAGGTGAGTGCTGCCGCAACGCAGATAGCCAGGGATTGCATGGGCGGCTTGTCATTCACATCGAAGACCAGTGCCCGATTGACTTCACACCAGAAGTCGTTTGGGAAGATTCGTCTTGAAGGTTTCGACGAGGTTGGTGGTGCAGATGAAGTACTTGAAGTAGTGCTGCGGCGTTGACTGCTTTCAGTCACTGCGCACCGCACTCCCACTCTTGGTCTTGCTCGTGGTGCAGGCTGGTTCTAACCGTTTCAGGGTTTCCTCGATCTTGCCAACACTGTCAGTCACCGGAGCCGTCTCGAAGATCGGCGTTCGTAGCGCCAACATCTTCTTGCGCACCGCTGGCGGACAGGCAGTGAAGACATTGGCTGCGGCCGGGTTCTGGAAGGGTTTCATCAGCTTGTCCGAGAGGGGAAACTATGGCAATCGTAACGGTCGGAGTCGATTTGGCATAGACCGTCTTTGCCGTGCATGGCGCTGGTGCCGCTGGCCAAGCCTTGCTGGCGCACCTCAAGGCGCCACGCGCTGGCTGCTGTGACCGGCGCCGAGAAATGCTCGAACTGCCCACGGGTGACACCTGCCTGGGAAACCTGGTGGATCAGTTTCGCTGCGACATAACTTGAGTACCAGCTAGTCTTCGCCGAAACTTCGTTTCCTGCGCGTGGTGCAATAAAGCCTGCAGGCCCATTGCCCCAGTGCTGCAAAGACTGACACGGCCCGCCTGCACCTGGGCGTGGTCGCTTTCATTAACCGCTTTAGCTGCGACATAACTTGAGTACAAGTTAGTCAGCACTGCAACTTTGTTGTGGCTCCAGCATGAACACGCATATGCATTTTGACGGGCTTCAACCTTTCGCCTACGGCTCACGAAATTGCGCTTCGATTGTTTGAATGTGTGCGTGGGCTATGGGCTGCTTGAGGATGCGAACACTGGTGTTGGCATGACTTTCGCAATCGGCGGGCCCACTGTCGACAGCCAAGCTGCGCGCATTACCCCGGCACGCGGGACACCGCTGGGGGATGACTGTGGCGCACAGGAGCCCGGCGAGAAAGTGGATGCCATGCCGGATTGGGATATAACCAGCCAATCAGCACCCGACTATCCCGAAGTTCAGCGCCCAGACTGGTGAACCTGCTGACCTGAAAAGCGACGACTGCGCCGACCCAGCGTTGTATCCGCAGCCCAGCTTTGCATGTCGTTTGTGCCGGTGGGCGGCAATACTTTTCGGATTCAGATTGCCACTCCGGGGCAGCACGACGCTTGAGGCGGCTATTCTTGAGGCTGCTTTTCGGTGCCATACTTGCCGTCATGCGGTTGAATTTTCCTATCCTTTTTATAGATGCGTTCAGTCCGGCAGAACCGCCAGCGTTCCGGGCGCTCCGTCATCATCACCACTGATTGGAGACAATGTGAATGCGCTTTTGGAGATGTTGGACAGTATCCGCGTGCTGCCCCACCTTATCGCGTTATCAATCGCCTATCTGCTCGCTCTGCCGATAGGCTGGAACCGCGAGCTGGCGGATCGCAGCGCCGGCTTGCGGACGTTCCCACTGGTGGCGCTGGCAACCTGCGGCATCATCCAGGCCTCCGAGGACTTGATGACGGGACACCCGGAAGGAACGGCACGCATCATCGAGGGCCTGATGGCAGGCATGGGATTCATCGGCGGCGGCGCGATCCTGAAGGACAACGGTTCAGTGCGCGGCACCGCCACCGCAGCCAGCCTGTGGGCAACTGCCGCGACCGGCGTCGCCGTGGGAATCGGCTCATATGACGTGGCGGTCATGATCTCGCTCTTTACATTCCTCACGCTGTGGCTGCTGGGGCCCCCCAAGGGGGAAGGCGAGAAATAACAGGCAAGGCCGCATCAGAAAGAAAAGCTTTCTTTTTTTGGAAGAAAAAGAAGCCCCTGCACGACACTCCCTTTGGCAGGCGACGCGCCTGAAACCCCATCGACCTCCCGCTCGCCATCCGTCGTCCGCAGAAACGGCTTGATATCAAGCAGCGGCGTACCGTCCACGCAATCGGGATACCTCACTTGCAACACCCCGATGCCGCGAATCCCCCGAACTTGACGGCGGAAAGCCCGATCGGATTGGGCCGGCGTAGCGTGCGGGTTGCGAACATCCGGCGCGGCTCGGTGCCGTTGGGCGGGTGAACTTCATTTCGGGCGCCCTCGCCTGATTCAGGCAGTACAGCAGGATCGGGTGGGTGTAGCCCTCTCCAGGTCCTTCAGGCCGGGCGGCATCGACCCGCAGTGTGTCGCCGCGCCGCCCTTTGCGCGGGCATTCGGAGGTGGTGTGCCACGGGCTGCGCAGCCGGCCGATCGGGGTGGCAACCAGCCGATGCGCATCATCCTTCCTGCCAATCCATCGTCGGCCGCTTGTCCGCCCAGGGCTGAATGCGCTCGAACGCCCGCGACGCCTGCATCACGCCGGGATCGTCGAAGCGCCGGTCCACAATCTGCATCTCCACCGCAGTCCGGCCTTGGTGAAGCGGCACGGCACGGTCGCGGCGGGATTCCAGCTCGTGTTGAACGGATACAAAACCTCGCCTACTGGACCCAGTCCCACGGATGCGGTGGCCATTGCGCCGGGATCAGCCGATCGGTCGGAAAAGCGGGCACCGACACTGTGGGTGTGATGACGAAATCCCAATCCCCGAATTAACGCGAAATCTCTTTTATGATGCGGGGCGCTGCGAGGACATCATGAAAGTTAGGTCTGGATGTCGGCGTCATAGGCCACCTTGCGCACCCGCGTATCCTGGTTCTGCGGCAGGGTAACGTCTCCGCCGTCCTTGATGCGCGCGACCAGGCCTGGATCCATCTGGTTCTCGAACCGCGGCAGCAGGGCCGCGCTGCTAGTCATATACGCCGCCCGGAAATCACGGATCAGCGTTGGCCCCACCGGCCCCCAGGCTGACGTCACATCCTCCAGCCTAAACCCGCCATTGGCCTCGAAAATATGGGCCGCCCGGCGCACCAGATTGGCCAACTCGGGATCAACCCGCGCATGGCCAAGGTCCATCGAGAAGTCTCGCCCTTGGCAAAGAGGTGCTGATCTGGTCTGCCGCTGGGGCAAAACTCACGCCAATGACCACGAGCCGCTACAGTCCGACCAGTACCCGGGTGGGCTGGTCCTCACGCCGCTGGATCTGATCGAGCCCATCGCCCGATTGGTGCCGCCACCGCACACATAGCGCCGCCGCTACCACGGCGTGCCGTGCCCAAATTCGCCCTTGCCCGGGCTGCTGACGGCGATGGCGCAAGTGCCAGTGCGAAGGGCCGCGTGCAGCTCCGTGACAGAGGATGCGAATTCCGATGGCGATGCTGGCACGACCGTCACAGCAGTCGCAGTTGGCGGACCTGGTGAGGCGACCCCATCTGAGGCACAACAAGCCAAGTCCAAACCACGCCCACCATCGCGCTACCTTTGGGCCGCACTGATTGCCCGTATCGACGAGGTGTTCCCGCTGAGCTCTGCCCAGACTGTGGTAGCCCCATGCGCATCATCGCCTTAGCTGCGACATAACTTGAGTACAAGTTAGTCTTCGCTGAAACTTCGTTTTCATTACGTTCAGCGCAGACATCCACAAGATCCTGGAGCACATCGGCGTCGACAGCCAAGCCGCGCGCATTGCCCCGGCACGCGGGCCACCGCTGGAGAATGAGTGCGACTGGCAAGAGCCCAGGGATAATGTGGAAGCCATGTCGGACTGGAACATGACCAGCCAATCAGCAGCCGACTAGCCCGAAGATCAGCGCTCTGACTGGTGAACCTGCTGACCTGAAAAGCGACGACTGCGCCGGAGCGGGGCTGTGTCCGCAGCCCAGCTTTACATCTCGTTTGTGCCGGTGGGCGGCAGAACCTTGAGGGTTCAGATCGGCACATCAGGGGCAGCACGACACTCGAGGCGGCCTTTCTTGAGGCTGCTTCTCGGTGCCATTCTTGACCGCAGGCAGTTGAATTTCGTATCAAAATGAGCCTAAGTCCATTGGGGAACGTAGCTCCTCGGTCAGGCAC
>JAJAZK010000191.1 GCA_026785765.1 Rhodoferax sp.
GAACATGATCGCCTATGGCACCGATACCTTCGACGCCCGCGACTTCATCCGCACCGGCCTGGTGATCACACTGGCCGCGACTGCGCTGCTGGTTATTTTCTCCCTTACCTACTGGCCTTGGATGGGGTACATGACGAAAGCAGGCTGAGGCGCGCACCGTCATTGGCCGTACACCTGTCGTTACTGCACTTCATTCCCGCCTTCAAAACGGTTGCAAGGGAAATCCCGCATACGAGCCCTTGTGTACCAACGGCCCCGCCCAGAAGAGCCTGGAAGTCGCGTCAAACCAATCATCAAGCTGCCCACCGACGCGGTCGTCAGAATCACCAGGACGACGATCTGCGGCACCGATCTGCACATCCTCAACGTCAATGTGCCAACCAGACTGACCCGGCAGAAAGGGTGGCATCGGCGCGCCGTCGATTGGTCCAAAATGAAACGAGCATTGCGACTGCGCTGCATCTTCGAATTATCGACGACTGACCCGGAACTCACGTCAACTGGTCCATGCGCCGCTTGCTTGAGTCGGGAGCACGTCGATCGCGAGAACCGAAGGTTGGCTAGCTGCATGGTGCTGCCGTCGAATGACCACAGCGATCCCCGCACACCGCTGCCTCAGCAGCGCCGCGACGATGGTGATAAGGAACTGGGGCGCTATCCTGTGTTGCTGAAGTCCTTTGTTGGCGCAGCGGCGGCACAACTCAGAGCGCGGAGTGCGTGCGAATTACACCCTCAATTCTGGCCTCGCCTGCCGACGACGAATTGTTCCAAGCCAACGCAAGTCGCGACGGCGAACCGGCTCAACCGTACGGGCGTGCCGAGTCCTAGGAGCGCTACGGGAGCTTATGCGATCGCCACACTGAGCGGAGTTCGGCTTTTGCAAAGCGAAGCCGATCAAGCGTCTGCGTTGGCCTTCAGCGTCGACATGTCGATCACATAGCGGAAGCGAACCTCACCGTGCTCAACCTTGCGATAGGCCTCGTTGATGTCGTGGATCGCGATCACTTCAATATCCGGCCCGATGCCGTGGTCAGCGCAAAAGTCGAGCACTTCCTGGGTGTCGGCCAGGTTGCCGATCAGGGAGCCAGCCACCGTCTTGCGATGGAAGGCCAGTAACTGGTTGTTGACTGGCGCCAACGGCTCGAGTGCGCCCACCACGACCAGTGCGCGATCACGCTTAAGCAGTTCGATGAACGGATTGACATCGTGCTTCTCGGGGATGGTCGAGAGCATGAAGTCGAAGGTCGATGCCAGCGCGGCGAGTTGGTCCTTGTCTTTCTCAAAAACGACCTTGACGCCGAGCCGCTCGCCTTCGCCAAGCTTGACAGCGCTGGTCGTGAAGACGGTGACGTCGGCACCCATCGCTTTCGCGAGCTTGGCAGCCATGTCGCCCAAGCCGCCGAAGCCGATGATCCCGACTTTGTCGCCGGCCTTCACGCCCCAGTGCTTCATCGGCGAGTAGGTTGTCGCGCCAGCGCAAAGGATGGGCGCGGCGACTTCGGGTTTGAGCGCGGCCGGAATCTTCAGCACGAAATCCTCCTTGACGACGAGCACGTCGGAGTAGCCGCCAAAAGTGTTGTCGCGGCCGTACATGTTGCCGCCGCCGGGCGCCTTGGCGGCGGGCACCATCGGGCCGTTGTAGGTAGAGAGCCAACTGTTCGGGCCGGCGCAATAATTCTGGTCGCCGCTCAGGCACGGCTCTCAGTGGCGGCAACTGTCGATCATGCATCCGACGCCGACAAGGTCACCGACCGCGTGCCGAGTCACGCCCTGACCAATCTTTGCGACCCGGCCGACGACCTCATGTCCCGGCACGCACGGGTAAACGGTATTGGACCACTCGTTCTTAACCTGGTGAATGTCTGAGTGGCAGACGCCGCAAAACATGACATCGATCTGCACTTCGTTAGGCCCGACGTCATTACGTTCGAATGCGAAAGGTTTCAGGCGGCTGAAAGAATGCTTGGCTGCATAGCCGGTGGCTGGGATCATGAAGGGCTTTCGTTTGGGGTAATGAGTTTCCGGGGGCGCGTCGCGACAGGCGCAGAAAAAATATAAACGCACTCAGCGCATTGCGGTGTAGGACATCCGTCCATTTCGTTGTGCTACGACTTCGGGGCACCCCCCGGCGCGCGGTGGCTGAGTGGCTGTTTCAATCATCCTCCGGCCAACGTCGAATCGCCGTCAAGTTTCCTCGAACCCTCTTGCTGTGGGTGGTACCGAATTAGCCTTGACGCCATCGGCCACTGTGTACGTCGTCGCACAGACGCGGCGCGCGGTAGCGCCCACGATGCCATGTCGAGCGGCGCCCCACCCAACAGGATCCTTCATGCATAACATCATCGAGTCGGCCATCACGGCCAGCAACTTCAAGACTCCGGCAGGCACCGTGGACAAGCCGATGAAGGACATGCCCAAGCTCAAGTCTATCCTCACCTACCACGTGGTCAGCGGCAAAGTCATGGCTGGCGACGTAATGAACATGGACGGCAAGTCCGCCAAAACCGTCAATGGCGCCGAGCTGAAGTTTGCCCCGCAGAACGGCGCGACGCTCAACGGCAACGTGAATGGGACCAAGACCGACACCGACTGCAGCAACGGTGGGATCCACATCGCTGATGCGGTGCTAATGCCGCCGACGTGACACCGGAAGTCCTTCGAAACGCTCCCGTGCCACTGGGCGCCATATTGCATTCCCCCTTTACGATCTAAGGAAACAACATGAAAAAGAACTTTTTCGCTGCAGCTGCCCTCGCCCTGGCCTCACTGTCGGCCCAAGCAGCGGACATTGTCGATACTGCCGTAGCAGCAGGCAATTTCAAGACGCTGGTGTCAGCGCTCAAGGCAGCCGGGTTCGTGGACACGCTCAAAGGTCCGGGGCCCTTCACCGTCTTTGCGCCTACGGATGACGCGTTTGCGAAGATCCCGAAGGCGGACTTGGACAAGTTACTGGCAAACAAGACGAAGCTCAAGTCGGTGCTGACGTTCCACGTGGTGTCGGGCAAGGTCATGTCCACCGACATCAAACCCGGCATGGTCAAGTCGGTCCAGGGCGCGCAATTGACCATCGACACGAGGGGTGGTGTGAAAGTCAACAACGCCAAGGTGGTTGCCGCAGACATGGCCGCAGACAACGGTGTGATCCACGCCATCGATACAGTGCTGATGCCCAAGTGAACGTGGCCGGGATCTTACGTTCACGTTCCGGCCTCGGCGCTGGCCACACGACATGCTGACCGTTGCGCTCCAAGCCTTGTTGTTGATGGTCACGTTGGCCTTCGGGGCTTGGCTGGTGAGCCTGAGTAAGAACGACGTCAGCATCGTCGACAGCTTCTGGCCGCTGCTCATCCTGACGGGCGCAGCGACTTACGCATTGGCCGCGCCTGAGACCGGCCCGCGCACGCTCGTTGCGGTCGCCTTGGTCGCGCTGTGGGCCGTGCGATTGGCCGCTCACATCACCTGGCGCCATTGGGGTGAACCCGAGGACCACCGCTACCAGGCCATCCGCGCTCGCAACGAGCCCCATTTCCGCTGGAAGAGCCTGGTGCTGGTGTTCGCCTTGCAGGCCACGCTGGCGTGGGTCGTCTCCTGGTCCGTGCTTGCCGCTGTCGTGAACCCGCAACCGTGGAACTGGCTTGACTCGTTGGGTGTGTGCGTGATCGTGGCCGGTGCCTCGTTCGAAGCCGTGGCGGACTGGCAACTGGCTCGCTTCAAGTCCGACCCCGCCCATCGAGGTCAGGTGATGGATCGCGGCTTGTGGCGGAACTCCCGCCACCCCAACTACTTCGGTGAGTTCTGTGTGTGGTGGGGCTTCTATCTGGTCGCGCTGTCGGCGCAAGGCTGGTGGGCCATCGCCTCGCCCGTGCTGATGACGGTTCTGCTGCTCAGGGTTTCGGGCGTGGCGTTGCAGGAGAAGGACATTGCCGAGCGACGTCCCGGCTACCGCGATTACATCGCCCGAACCAACGCCTTCTTCCCAGGCAGGCGACGGCAGTCGAGCCAGGGAGACGTGACCACATGATTGCCTCGCAGGACGGGTCGGCGTGCCCGACTCCAAAAAATGCTCTGTTGCGCGCCGCACAGACGCGTGCCACCGCCTTGGGCAAGATAGCCACTCCTTTGCGAGCAGATCTCAAAGACCGCTTGACGCCGACCCGCGTCAACGAGTTTTCCTAAACAGCAAATCGAAACAGGATGAAACCAACATGTTGAACTACCTCGCTGCATATGGTGCCATTGCGGTGGTGATGCTGGCCGTCGATCTACTCTGGCTCGGTGTCATCGCGAAGTCTTTCTATCGCGACGGCATCGGGCATCTGATGGCAGATCCGCCCAATCTGGTGGCGGCCGGCGTCTTTTACTTGCTGTACCCGGTCGGCGTGTTGCTCTTTGCCGTTGCACCAGCGCTCTGGTCCGGGGCGGTGGGACTGGTGCCGTGGTCGCGCGCGCTGCTGGCCGGCGCGATGTTTGGCTTCTTTGCCTATGCCACCTACGATCTCAGCAACCTGGCCACGTTGAGGGGCTGGCCGTTACGTCTGACTCTGGTCGATATCGCTTGGGGCACGGCGCTGACCGCCGCCGCAGCCGCGGCGGGCCGATGGGTGCTGGGGCGCATGACATGAGTCGCGCCTGGTGTCACGACACAGCAATAGCGATGCAAAGGAAATGCTGATCTATCTGCGCACGCAGAATCTGCAGGCCATGCAGTCGCTGCTGGCAGTGGCTCGGTTTAGCCAAACCAGATGCCACTGACGGGCTGCGCCTGATGCTTGAGGTTGAGCGCCAGTTGTTGAGCGCCAGGTGTTTTTCAGCCACCAACCGCTG
Organism: Rhodoferax sp.; assembly: GCA_026785765.1. Classification (GTDB taxonomy): domain Bacteria; phylum Pseudomonadota; class Gammaproteobacteria; order Burkholderiales; family Burkholderiaceae_C; genus CAISIP01. Next base: position 4,825 of record JAJAZK010000191.1, read on the forward strand.
TAACACCACTTGGACTTCTTCACTAAAATTCGGTGCTGCAAAGCCTTGGCCCCAAGCCTCCTTGAGGAGGGTATCGACAACGTCGGTGCTGGGATACTCAACGGCCAGCGGGCCTTCGGTGGCTATGCAGCGCATCAAAAACCGGGTTTCGCAACTTTAGGCTTGTTACAAAGCCCAATTTTCTTGCACGAAGCTATTCGAGCACGCAAAGAAAAGCCAGAAAAGCACACTCGCTCGTGGCCAGTCCGGTCTTGCGCTTTGGTTGCACTGCCCTCAACGCCGCTGACACGGATTTGGTCTTGAGCAGCAGCGCCAGCACTTCGGGGTGAATATAGGACTTGCGGCACACCGCCACGGTGTTGCCAAGCAGGTGCGCCACCTCTGCAATCAGCAGGTTGGCGGCGGTGGCAGTGATCGCTGTCTGCGCCGCTTCGTCCAAATGCATGAACAGCGCCAGTGCCGTGGCGCTTCCGTGCCAGGTGCGAAAGTCCTTTGCGGTGAAGTCGCCACCGCTGGCTGTGCGCAAGTAGTCGTTGACCTCGGCAGACCCGACACTGTGCAGCTGCCCGGCGTCGTCAAGGTACTTGAACAGCTCTTGCCCCGGCAGCGCCTGGCAGCGTTGGACGATGCGGGCTACCCGCTTGTCTTCGAGCGCGACTTCATGCTCTACCCCGCTTTTGCCGCGAAACTTCAGGCGCAGCTTGTCGCCATTCAACGCTACATGCCGCTTGCGCAGCGTGGTCAGGCCATACGACTGATTGGTGCGCGCGTATTCGTCGTTGCCCACCCGGACCATGGTGGTGTCGAGCAACCGCACTAGCGCCGCCATCACAGCGGGCTGGCTGACAGTGGCATCCGCAGGCTGCACCAAGTCGCGCGTGACTTTAGCGCGAACGCGTGGCAGTGCCGAGCCAAACGCTACCATGCGGTCAAATTTGGTTTCGTCGCGCGCAGTGCGCCAGTCGGGGTGGTAAAGATACTGTTTGCGGCCCCGCGCATCGCGTCCGGTTGCTTGCAAATGCCCTTGGGCCGACGGGCAAATCCAGACGTCGAGATAAGCCGGGGGAATTGCCAAGTTGGTCAGGCGTTTGCGTTCAGCCAAGCTGGATATCGTTTGTCCGTTATCGTTGCGGTACGAAAAGCCCTGGCCGCGCGGGCGGCGTCGAATACCCGGCGTGTCGTCACTGCTGTGGCGCAGCCCCGCAGGCATCGGCGGTACGTTAGTTAAATCTGGGCGGGCCGCGATGGCTCTGCGCTGGGC
>JAJAZK010000192.1 GCA_026785765.1 Rhodoferax sp.
GGTGTGGACGCGCCAGCGTCGCATCCTGATGCCCAGCGCCACCATCCTGGGCACCCACCTGTGCAATGCCTTCGAGGTGACGCGCATGAACGACTTGGTGGCCGCCGGCTTGCTGGATGTGACCGAGCCCACCGTGGTCACCTGGGCCGACCTGCCCGCCGCGCACCAGGCCATGTGGGATAACAAACACACCGGTGCAACCTACGTGGTCAACCACGCGCTGCCAGCCCTCGGACTGCGCAGCCGCGACGCGCTGTTCGAGGCCTGGGCTGCCGGCGAGCGCGCTTGAAAAGATTTCCAACTGCAATCCGAAAGAGGTTAATCGATGGAGTCAAACAGCAATCGTCGTGGCCGCCTGCACGGTAAGGTCGCGCTGATCACCGGCGCGGCCGGCAATCTGGGCGGCGAGATCGTGCGCGCCTACCTGCGTGAAGAGGCCACGGTCATTTTCAGCGGCCGCACGCGCAGCAAGCTCGAAGCCGCGCGTGAAGCGGCGCTCGCCGACACGGGCGTGGCGCCGACCATGGCCGATGTTATCGTCATCGACGGCGCGGACCCGGCCAGCGCACGTGACGGCATCGCCGCCATCATCCAGCGCCATGGCAAGCTCGACATCGTTATCAACAACGCCGGCACCACCGGCCCGCGCCAGCCGCTGACCAAGGTCCCGCTGACCGCGCAGGACCTGGCGGCGCTGCAGGCCGCCGGCAGCATCGATACCGAGACGCTGGCGCAAAGTGCACGCAACATCCTTGGGGTAGTTTGGAACGTCATGCGTGCTGCCGCACCGCACCTCCAGGAAGGTGCGTCGGTGGTCAATGTCTCGACCATCTTCTCGCGTACCGAGTACTACGGCCGCACCGCCTATGTTGTGCCCAAGGCGGCGCTGAATGCGCTGTCGCGCCAGATGAGTGACGAGCTCGGTGCGCGCGGTGTGCGTGTCAACACGCTGTTTCCTGGCCCGACGCGCAGTGCGCGTATCCGTAGCGTCTTTGCGACCATGGACCAGCTGCAAGGCGCTGCGGCTGGCACCACGGCGGACAAGTTCTTGCAGCAAATGACGCTGGAACGCTCGGTTGAGGGCGAAGCGCGCGCCAAGACCTTTCCGCTGCCCAAGGACATGGCGCACACGATGGTGTTCCTGGGCAGCGACGAATCAGCGGCCTTCAACGGCCACAACTTCGAGGTCACGCATGGTAAGAAGGTGCGGCAGGAAAGTCGCAGCACCTGGGTCAGCCGACCGACGCTGCGCACCGTGGACGCGAGCGGGCAGACGGTGATCGTGATCGCCGGTGACCAGGTTGAAGACGCGGTGGCGATTGCGCGCATGCAGGTCGAAGCCGGCGCCGACGTGATCGTCGGCTTGAGCCGCGAGAGCGGTTGCGACGAAGCGCGCGATCTGGTGTCTGCGGCTGGCCTGTCCTCGCGCATCAAGGTGAGGGTGTGCGACCGCATGGACGGCGCTTCGCTTGCATCCGCGTTGCGTCCCTGGCGCGACGGCGACGGCGAAGGCGATGAGGATGGCGCCGCCGGATCGAATCATGAGCGCGGCCCGATCACCGGTGCCATCGTGCTGCCCGCGTATGGTCCGGGCCGATTTCGCGGTCCGGTTCTGGCGGCCAGCGACGAGGACATGGAAGCTTTTGTGGACGAAGAGTTACATGCGACGATTGCCATCGGCCAGGTGCTGACGCGCTACTGGATCGGCCGCACCGACCTGGTGCACGAGCCACGTTTCGTGTTCCTTACCAACGGCAGCGACGGTGAAGGCAATGCCTGGGCCAACTGCATGCGCAGCGCGATCGAGGAACTGATCCGCGTCTGGCGCGATGAAAGCGAAGTCGATCGCAAACTCGGCCGCTGCCGCTTCCCAGAGTGGGGCAACCAGATCATCCGCTACGACAACACCGAGCCAGAGAACCTGCCATTCGCGGCTGGGCAGGCGGCGCGGCTGCTGTTCACCGAGCGCCGCATCCGGCAGGTCAACCTGTACCTGCCGATCAGCATCGTCGAGGCCACCGGTGCGCGGCGTTCGATGCTCGGCTTCACCGAGAACCTGACGGGGCTGCACACCGCCAAGGTGGCGCTGATCACCGGCGGCTCGGCTGGTATCGGTGGGCAGGTGGCACGGCTGTTGGCGCTGTCCGGGGCGAAGGTGGTGCTGGCCGCGCGGCGGCAGAGCGAGCTCGAAGCCATCCGTGACCGCATCGTCGGCGAGCTGGCTGACATCGGCTACAGCGGCGCCGAGCGCCGCGTGCGCATCCTGCCCGGCGTAGACGTAGGCGATCTGTCGACGTTGAAGCCGGCCGTCGCGGCCACGATCGCCGCCTTTGGTCGCATCGATTACCTGATCAACAACGCGGGCATGTCGGGCGCGGAAGAGATGGCGGTGGACATGCCTCTTGAGAGCTGGGTGCGTACGCTGGACGCCAACCTGGTGAGCAACTACGCGCTGATGCACGAGGTGTTGCCGCTGATGAAGGCGCAGGGCAGTGGTTATGTGCTGAACGTGTCGAGCTATTTCGGCGGTGAGAAGTACTTGGCGGTGGCCTACCCGAACCGCAGTGACTATGCAGTCAGCAAGTCGGGCCAGCGCGCGCTGGTCGAGACCATGGCGCGCTTCCTTGGGCCCGAGGTGCAAATCAACGCGATCGCGCCCGGTCCGGTCGATGGCGAACGTTTGAAGGGAGCGGGCTCGCGGCCGGGATTGTTCGAGCGGCGCGGCCGGCTGATCCTGGAGAACCGTCGGCTCAATGCCGTACACGAGGCCGTGGTCAAGGCGCTACGACGCGGTGCGCGCATCGAGATGCTGCTGGACCGACTTGCCGACAACGATACAGCCGCAATCGCCATGGACGGCGACGCGCCACGCGAATTGCGTGCGCTGGCCACGCGCTGCCACAAAGAGCGCAGCGACGACTGTACGTGGGGCAGTCTGCTGATGTCCGAGGCCATGGGCCGCCGCCTGACCGCACGTTTGCGGCTGGGCGGTTACTTTCTCGACAGCCCTGAATGGAGCGGCCGTGACGACACCGGCTGGCTGCGGTCGCTGCCGCCTGACGACAAGCCGTATGTGCCGCCCAAACAGATTCTGGCCGAGGCGGCCAAGGTGCGCGGTGGCGTGCTGGCGCTACTGCACCTGGGCAATATGCCGACAGAAACGGAAGTCGCACTGGCGACGGTCTACTTCCTGGCCGACCGCGCCGTCAGCGGCGAGACCTTCATGCCCAGCGGAGGCCTGAGCCTGGAGCGTTCGATCACCGAACGCGAGCTGTTCGGCAGCGCCAAGCGCGAGCGGCTGGAGATGATGCGCGGCAAAACGGTGTGGCTGATCGGCGAGCACCTGGTCGAGTACCTGGCCGAAGCCGCACGCTCATTCGTGCACCAGTGCCATGTCGGCCGTATCGTGGTACTGACGCGTACCGAAGGCGGCGCCGCAGCCATGCGCGGTGCGCTGCGCGAGGTACCGCCGGACCTGCTCGACACCATCGTCTGTGGCGACGCGGTCGAAGTTGGCATTGACGCCGCGCTGCGCCGGCACGGCACGCCGACGACGATCGTCGCGACACCTTTCGTACCGCTGCCCCTGGCCGCAGTTGGCACTGTCGAGGACGGCGCTGCGGCGAAGGAGAAGGCGCTGACCGACTGGCTCAGCCCCGAGGCTTTCCGCGCCGTCGTGCAGGACAACCTGACGCACCTTTTCCGCATCGCCCGCAAGGCCAGCCTGATCGACGGCTGCCAGCTCGTATTGTGCAGCCCCGATGTGCCGGCTGGCAGCGACCCGCAGGGTATTGGTTTCGCGCTGGCCAACTTCGTGAAGACTACGCTACACGCCTTCACCGCCACGCTGGCGGTGGAGAACGAACGTCTGGTGCATGACGTACCCGTCAACCAGATCAACCTGACGCGCCGCGTGCGCAGCGAAGAGCCGCGCAACGACGAAGAGCATCTGGAAGAGGTCAAACGCTTCGGCCGCGCCGTGTTGCTGGCCGGCGCGCCGCTGCCGGACGCTGAGGACTCTCGCTATCGCTCGCGGATCTACAGGGGGATGGCCATCACCGTGTAGCGCGTCGTGGTGCGCAGCAACAGGAGTGCCGGGGAAGGGCGGGAGCAGCATCTGGTCCGGCACACAAGCTTATGGACCGATGTCTCCGCGGCGAGGTCGCCGTCTGGCACGACATGGCAGTTTCTGTACGGAGGATCGATATGAATAAACCCGTTGCGTTGATCGTTGGTGCCGGTCCAGGTATCAGCGGCGCCTTCGCTGAGGCGCTTGTGGCAGCCGACTACCACGTCGCCGTGGCCGCCCGCAATCTCGGCAAGTTGCAGCCGCTTGCGGCCGCGATAGGCGCATCCGCGTTTGAGGTGGATGCCTCAAAGCCAGAAAGCATCGTTCAACTGTTCAAGAATGTCGATCTGGCACTGGGGGCGCCAGACGTTGTGCTCTACAACCCGAGCGCCCGGATTCGCGGTGATTTGCTGAGTCTGGATATCGAGGCCGCCACCAGTGCAATACAGACCACAGCCATTGGCGCGTTGGTCACTGCACAAGAGGCGGCACGCCGCATGCTGCCGCGCGGCAGTGGAAGCATCTTCTTCACGGGCGCGACGGCCGGCGTGAAAGGATTCGCAAAATCATCTGTCTTCGCCATGGGAAAATTTGCGCTAAGGGGCCTGGCCCAAAGCCTGGCACGCGAACTCAGCCCGGCCGGAATCCATGTGGTGCACTTCGTCATTGATGGCGGCGTGGCCAAACCCGGCGGCGGTTCTGGTGAATTCACGCCTCAGGCTATCGCTAGGTCCTACATGGCAGCACTGGCGCAATCGACGGGCGCCTGGAGCTGGGAAGTTGAACTTCGCAGCCACAAAGAGCCATTCTGAAGCCGGATTCATCGTGTTCAACGTGATGGATGATCCCGCATGGCTGGCACTGATTTTTTGCCAGACAACCAACTCGCGTACCACATGAATATCAACGCTGACTTTTCCGAGCGCGTAGTGCTCGACACAGCTGACGCTCCCTGGCACCCTTCACCTCTCCCGCTGGTGCATCGCCGGTTGATCGAGCGCGATGGTGGCGAGGTCGCCCGAGCAACTTCCATCGTCCGCTACGAGGCCGGCGCACGTTTTGATTCGCATCGCCACGATCTGGGTGAGGAGATCCTGGTACTGGCGGGCACGCTCTCTGATGAACTCGGTCACTACCGCCCCGGCACGTTCCTCAAGAACCCTCCAGGTTCAAGCCACGCGCCATTTTCCGAGGGCGGCTGCACGCTGTTTGTAAAGCTGCGCCACCTGGACAAGCTCGATGTGGGGCGCGTCGTCGTGGATACCGTCAGCGCCCCATGGTTTCCAGGCGTTGTGGATGGCCTGTCGGTGTTGCCGTTGTCCGAGTTCGGACCTCAGCAC
>JAJAZK010000193.1 GCA_026785765.1 Rhodoferax sp.
GGCGTGATCTGTTGCAGATCCCTGGCTCTACGCCCTCGCTCACGGCCCTGCCCTCGGGCTGTGCCTTTCGCGAGCGTTGCGCCCATGCCACGGCCGCCTGTGCGGTCGCGCCCGAGCAGACCGTGCAAGGTGTGCGCGACTGGCGTTGCCACCATCCCCTCAACCTCGGCGCCATAGCAAAGGCCAATGCATGAGCAGCGCGCACACAAAAGCCACTGCAGCGGTCGACGACACGAGCCAGCGCGACTTCATCCGCCTGGAGAACGTCACGCGGCGCTTCACCTCTACGCCACCACTGACCGAGCGATTGGCGCGGCGCCTCACCGGGCAACGCGCCCAGGCCACTGTGGTGCATGCGGTGGAAGGCGTAAGCTTGGGTGTTGCGCAGGGCGAGACACTGGGCCTGGTGGGTGAGTCGGGCTGTGGCAAATCGACGCTGGGCCGTGTGGCCGCCGGCATCCTCCCTCCCACCATGGGCGAGGCCACAGTCGCCGGCGAGCCGGTGATGCGCGACAAGCGCAAGACGACCACGCGCATCCAGATGGTGTTCCAGGATCCCTTCGCATCGCTCAACCCGCGCATGCGTGTGGGAGAGACGATCGCCGAGGGGCCGATTGCGCACGGCCTCATCTCCCGCGCGCAAGCACCCGCTGAGGTGGGTCGCTGGCTGGCTGCAGTTGGCCTGGACGCCGATGCGGCGCAGCGCTTCCCGCACCAGTTCTCCGGCGGCCAGCGCCAGCGCGTGGCGATCGCACGCGCACTGGCGATGCGCCCCGACGCACTGGTGTGCGACGAGCCGGTGGCCTCGCTCGACGTATCGATCCAGGCGCAGATCATCAACCTGTTCCTGCAGTTGCGGCGCGACCTGCACCTGACAATGCTGTTCATCAGCCACGACCTCAGCGTGGTGCGCCATGTAAGCGACCGCGTGGCCATCATGTATCTTGGACGTATCGTGGAGACCGGAGCGACGGAACAAATCTTCGCCGCCCCACGCCATCCGTACACGCGCGCACTGCTGGAGAGTGCGCCGCGCCTGGCCGCCGATGGCATGCCGGCGCAAGACATCCGGCCGATTCGCGGCGAGTTGCCCTCACCCATCAATCCGCCGTCCGGCTGCGCATTTCACCAGCGTTGCACCTTTGCGCAGGAGCGCTGTCGGCAGGATCTCCCCTCCCTGCAACCGGGCGACGCACTGCACCGTGTGGCCTGCCACTTTCCATTGGAGACAAGCCCGCCATGAGCACGCATACTTCCAGCGATGAAGTCGAACCCTGGCGCTGGCCGGAAGAGGAATGGCGCCGCCGTGTAAACCGCGTGCGCGCCGGGCGCAGCCTCAAGCCGCCGAGCTGGCCGGGTGGCAAACGCTGCGCCGTGGCGTTGTCCTTTGACAGCGACCACGACACCAACGAATTGCGCGACGGCGGCAAGTCCATTGGCCGCATGTCCTGGGGCCAGTACGGTAACCGCCAGGGCATGCCGCGCATCCTTGAGTTGCTCAAGCGCGCTGCGGTGCCCGCCACCTTTTTCGTACCGGCCGTATCCGCGCTGCTCTACCCGGACGAGCAGCGCCGTGTGATTGCGGAAGGCCACGAGATCGGTCTGCATGGCTGGATTCACGAGGTGAACTCGCTGCTGAGCGCAGCGGACGAGCGCGAGCTGCACCTGCGCTCCTCCGACACTCTGACGGAAGTGACGGGCGTACGGCCCGTGGGCATGCGTACGCCATCGTGGGACTTTTCGCCAGCCACGCTGGCGATACAGCGCGAGATGGGCTTGTTGTATGACTCATCGCTGATGGCCGACTACGACCCGTACGAGATCGAGGAGCACGGCGAACGCACCGGCATCATCGAGTTGCCGGTCGAGTGGATCCGCGACGATGCGGTGTACTTCAACATGAACCGCTTCGCCGCGCTGCGGCCCTATACGGCGCCAACCGACGTGCTCGATATCTTCCGGCGCGAGTTCGACGCAGCGTATGCGGAGGGCGGCCTGTTCCTGCTGACCATGCATCCGCACGTGATCGGATACCGCTCACGCATGTTCATCCTGGAGGAGCTGATCCGCCACATGAAAGCGCTGCCCGATGTGTGGTTTGCCACGCATCGCGACGTGGCACTGCATGCAAGGACCATGCTGTGAGACCGCCAGCCATGCCATCAGGCTGTTGGGGGTGACGGAGAACCCGGTTCGACCATCGCGCTGGGCCGATTGACGGATGGTGAGTCCGTAGGCCTCCTTCTTCGCCATGACAACCATGCGCACTGGCAGGTCCTTGCCAGCCGCCAGGGCGTCCCAGTGCGCCAGGATGAAGCCATGCAGCGACGGCCCGGCCAGCACCGGGTCGCGTACCGCCTCCGAGGCGGTGCTGCGTTTGGCGTTTTCGAGCAGCTCGAAAGTGAGCTGCTTGCCGTCGTTGCTGACAACCACCGACCCGTTGTAGCCGATCTGCCGGTGGACGGCATCAAAGCGCTGTAACCCGTATGCTGGGGTTACCCGGGCCGCTTCGACAATCAGCACCTGGCCGTCCGGCGCGCGGGTTACTTGGGCTGCTGCCAGGCAGTCCGGAGTGCCAAGCACGCGCCTTTCGTAGCTGAACAACGGGCTGCCCGGCAACGCCTTTTGCCCAAATACCGTGCCTTGGTACACCAACGCTCCGGCCAGACCGGCGTTGGCCTGCAGCGCGTCCAGGCGTGTAATGGAATCGGCGTCGACGCCCCTGCATGACCGCCGACCGGAACTATGGCGAGGCAGAGGGAAAAGACAAGGAAGCGGGCATTGGCAAGCATGGGGTTGTTACGCAGGATAGGGTTGAAGGGCTTCGCCAGCGCAGCGCGGTCGCTGGACATGGCCCCTACGGTCGTGACACGGGCGACCGCGGAACTGGACGCACATCACGGCGCGCGGCTGCTGCATCGCACGACGCGCAGCCTGGCCCTGACCGACGTTGGCGCGACGTACCTGGAGCAGGCGTTGCGTGTACTGGCCGACCTGAGAGACGCTGACGTGCAGGCAGGTGCCTCGTCTACCCAGCCC
>JAJAZK010000194.1 GCA_026785765.1 Rhodoferax sp.
ATCTGCATGCGCACGCGGCTCTTGGGATGCGCCAGTTTCCAGGCCGCCAGCAGCTCCGGCAGCAGGTACTCGCCAATGGTGAGGCTCGCCGCAACCCGCAACGGCGCTGCGTGTTCGGCGCCAAACAACGCTTCGAGATCCACCGCCTGCTCCAGCAAGGCGATGGCGCCCGGCAGCAACGCCCGGCCGTTCTCGTTTAGCACCAGCCGACGCCCCATGCGGTCGAAAAGTTGCACACCGAGCACACCCTCAAGCTCGGCCAGCGCCGAACTCGCCGCCGACTGCGAACGCGAGACCCGTTCCGCTGCGGCGCGCGAGGATCCTTCGCGGGCGATGGCCGCAAACACTTCCAGCTGGCGCAGGTTCAGGCGCAGCCGTTGATTGGTTTTATCGATCATTCTGAGTTGAATTCTCCGCTTTTTTGTTCAGGTCTTACTGCCTACCATAAGCTCATTACCCAAAGTCAGGAGCCGCCGTGTTCAAGTTCCTCTCCAGCGAACCGCTGCATGACCCGATTGCCTCGCCCGCAGTCGATGCAACTGCAGAGGTCAAATGCACCACCTGCTACATGTGTGCCTGCCGCTGCGGCATCCGGGTGCACCTGCGCGACGGCGACAACGGCCCCGAGGTGCGTTACATCGACGGCAACCCGGACCACCCTATCAACAAGGGTGTGATCTGCGCCAAGGGCGCTTCGGGCATCATGAAACAGGTCTCGCCGGCGCGCTTGACCCGGCCACTGCTGCGCAAGCCAGGCTCAGACCGGGGCGCTGGCGAGTTCGAGCCGATCAGCTGGGAGCGCGCTCTCGACCTGCTGACCGAGCGCCTGGCCAGGATCCGCGCCACCGATCCCAAGCAATTCGCGCTGTTCACCGGGCGCGACCAGATGCAGGCGCTCACCGGGCTGTTCGCGCGCCAGTTCGGCACACCCAACTACGCAGCGCACGGCGGCTTCTGCTCGGTCAACATGGCCGCGGGCATGATCTACTCGGTGGGCGGCAGCTTCTGGGAATTTGGCGGGCCGGATCTGGAACGCGCACGTTTGTTCGTGATGATCGGCACCGCTGAAGACCACCACAGCAATCCGATGAAAATCGCCATCAGCAAGTTCAAGCGCGACGGCGGGCGTTTCATCTCCATCAACCCGGTGCGCACCGGTTATTCGGCAATTGCCGACGAGTGGATCCCGATCAAACCCGGTACCGATGGCGCGTTGTTCATGGCGCTGCTGCATGAGCTGATCCGCACCGACCAGATCGACCATGCCTTTCTCAAACGCTTCACCAACGCGCCGCAGTTGGTGGTGTTGGACGATTGCGACCGGGAAGGCCTGTTCGCGTTCGACCCCGACCCGACGCGCGGCCCCCCCGGCGACGGCCGCAATCCGCACAACAAGCTGGTATGGGACAAAACCTCCGGCACAGCGCTGAACGCCTACCCCGAGGGCATCGCAGAAGGCTGCGACCCGGCGCTGGAGGGCCACTACACCCTGGCCGACGGAACCCGCGTGGCACCGTCGTTCCAGTTGCTGCGCGATCGCGTGGCCAGTTGCACCCCCGAGTGGGCGAGCGCCATCACCGGCATCCATGCCACGCGCATCCGCCAGCTCGCACAGGAAATGGGCCATGCAGCCTTCCAGCAGGCGTTCGAGATGCCGATCCCGTGGACGGATGCCTGGGGCAAGCAACATCCAACCACGCAAGCGCGTCCGGTTGCCTTTCACGCCATGCGCGGCCTGGCGGCCCACTCCAACGGTTTCCAGACCATACGCGCCCTGGCGGTGCTGATGAGTGTGCTGGGCACCATTGATGCGCCTGGCGGCTTTCGCCACAAGGCGCCGTATCCGCGGCATATCGTGCCCAACTACCGGGCCTTCAACGCGCCCGACATGATCCGGCCGAATACGCCGCTGAATGCGGCGCCGCTGGGTTTTCCGGCACATCCGGACGAACTGGCGATCAACGCCGATGGGTCGCCAATCCGCATCGACCACGCCTTCTCCTGGGAACATCCGCTGTCGGCACACGGCATGATGCACAACGTGATCACGAATGCGGTCAAGGGAGACCCGTACCGCATCGACACGCTGCTGCTGTTCATGGCCAACATGGCCTGGAACAGCAGCATGAACACGATGGGTGTGCGCGAGATGCTCAACCGCAAGGACGCTGCGGGCGAATACATGATTCCATTCCTGGTGGTGTGCGACGCCTTCCAGAGCGAGACCGTGGCCTTTGCCGACCTGGTGCTGCCCGATACCACCTATCTGGAGCGCCACGACGTGATGGGCATGCTGGACCGTCCCATCTCCGATTTCGACGGCCCGGTCGATTCGGTGCGGGTCCCGGTGGTCAAGCCGCTCGGTGAATGCCGCCCCTTTCAGGAGGTCTTGATCGAACTCGCCGGGAGGCTGAATTTTCCCGCATTCACCACGGCCGAAGGCACGCGCAAGTTCACCGGGTACCCGGATTTCGTCGTCAACTTCCAGCCGCAACCCGGCATTGGTTTCCTGATGGGCTGGCGTGGCAAGGACGGAACCGAGCACCTGCGCGGTGAGCCCAATCCCAGGCAATGGGAGATGTACGCGCAGAACAATTGCGTGTTCCAGTACCACATGCCCGAAGACATGCATTACATGCGCAACTGGAACCGCGCCTACCTGGACTTTGCCAAGGACAAGGGCTGGCGCCAGAAGAACGACCCGATACAGCTGGCGCTGTACTCCGACACCTTGCAAAGTTTTCGCCTGGCCGCGCAGGGCAAGTCCCCCGGGCGCCAGCCGCCCGACGACTTGCGCGAACGCATTGCGACGTACTTCGACCCCCTGCCCTTCTGGTACGCACCGCTGGAGGAAGCGGCCACCGACCTGAAGGCTTATCCACTGAACGCCATCACCCAGCGGCCGATGGCCATGTACCACTCCTGGGACTCACAAAACGCCTGGCTGCGCCAGATCCATAGCCATAACTACCTGCATGTGAACCCGGTCACGGCCAGAGCAGCTGGCGTGGACGATGGCGGCTGGTGCTGGGTCGAGAGCCAATGGGGCAAGGTGCGCTGCATGCTGCGTTACAGCGAGGCGGTGGAGCCGGGGACGGTGTGGACCTGGAACGCCATCGGCAAGGCGGACGGCGCCTGGCAACTCGCCCCGGGATCCGACGAGGCGCGCAAGGGTTTCCTTTTGAACCATCTGATTTCGGAAGAACTGCCTTTGGCTCCAGCCAAGGGCGGCGCTGCCACCGGCAAGACCATCAGCAACTCCGATCCGATCACCGGGCAGGCTGGCTGGTACGACGTGCGCGTGCGGTTACGGCCGGCGGCGCCGGATGAAGAACCGGTCAGCTTTCCGCAACTGGCAAGCATGCCCGCCACACCGGGCGTAATGGGTACGGCAAGCCGGGTATTGACCTATTTCGCAGGACGGAGAAAACCATGATGCAGTGGCTCAAGGACATCTTGCAACCGGCGGTCGTGGCCCAGGCGGCCGCAGCAGCGCCGCGCGCTGCGCCGCCCAAGGCACCGGTCAAGGCACCGGCCACGGTGCGCGCCCTGCCCGGTGAAACACTGGCCAAGCAACTGGCCCTGGTGATCGACCTCAACGTCTGCGTGGGCTGCCATGCGTGCGTGACCTCGTGCAAGCAATGGAACACCTCGGGGTCGGCCGGGCCGCTGGCCGACATGAACGCCTACGCAGCGAACCCGACCGGCACCTTCTTCAACCGCGTACAGACCTACGAGTCGGGCAGCTTCCCCCAGACCGAGACGATCCACTTCCCGAAGAGCTGCCTGCATTGCGAAGACCCGCCCTGTGTGCCGGTGTGCCCGACCGGCGCCAGCTACAAACGCAAGGAAGACGGAATCGTGCTGGTCGATTACGACAAGTGCATAGGCTGCAAATACTGCGCCTGGGCCTGCCCGTATGGCGCGCGCGAGGTCGACGAAGAGCGCCAGGTGATGACCAAGTGCACCCTCTGCGTGGACCGCATTTACGACGAACAATTGCCACCAGCGGACCGCAAACCGGCGTGTGTGAGCGCCTGCCCGACCGGCGCGCGGCTGTTCGGTGACGTGAAGGACCCGGACTCCGAGGTGTCCAAGGCGATTCGCGAGCGCGGCGGTTATGCCCTGATGCCGGAATGGGAGACGCAACCCGCCAACCAGTACCTGCCGCGGCGCATCACGCCGCCCAGCACGCACTGAGCCGCCATGCATCCCGCTTTTTCCATCCTGTTCTTCACCACGCTGGCCGGTGCCGCGCAGGGCCTGGTGGTGCTGCTGGCGCTGTCGCATCTGCTGGGCGTCAAGCTGTCGCCGGGCTTTATGAGTATGGCCCTGATCGTCGCTGAGCTGCTTCTCGTTGCCGGTTTGGCGTCGTCGTTCCTGCACTTGGGCCACAAGATGCGCGCCTGGCGCGCCGCACTGATGTGGCGCACCTCGTGGATGTCGCGCGAGGTGATCATTTTGCCGGCCTTCATTGCGCTTGTCGCCCTGTGGTGGCTGGCGCTTCGTTTCGGTTACAAGTCGAACTGGCTGCCGGTGCTGCTGATCGTCGGTTCAGTGGTGCTGTGGTACTGCACCGCGATGATCTACGCCTGCCTGCGCTTTGTGGAGGAATGGGCACACCCGCTGACGGTTATCAACTTCACGCTGATCGGCCTGTCATCCGGCCTGGTGCTGGGTTGTGCACTGGCAGCATGGCGCCAGGACCTCGCGCTGGTACAGGCAGCGACACCAGCGGCCCTGGCCATGACGATTGCAGCCTGGATTTCACGCACGCTGTCGCTGCGGCGCAATGCAGCGCTGCGCCACAAATCGACGCTGCAAAGTGCCACCGGCATCCAGGCGAAAAACCTGACGCAAAAATCCATGGGCATGTCGGCCGGCGCGTTCAACACGCGCGAGTTCTTCCACGGTGCAAAGCAGGTCACGCTGCGCAACGTCAAGTGGGGTTTTGTCGTGCTGACATTTGTCCTGCCCGCCCTGATGCTGGTCTGGGCGCTGGCCTCGCAGACCACGCTGCCGCTGCTACTGGCGCTGCTGGTGCAGGCACCAGGACTCATCGCCGAACGCTGGTTCTTCTTCGCGCAGGCGAAACATCCGCAGAACCTGTATTACCAAGTGGTGTCGTGACACGCTTTGGACAGCCTGCGCGCTGGGAGCGGCGGCGTGCGTGCATTGGGATAGGCCAGGCGGCACTCAGGCAGAGCCATCATCTTCGCGATCGAACGCCAGCACCATCGGCACTGCCGGTGACCACTTCTGGAATGGTGCGCACAGTACTTTGTTCTGATTTGGGGATTTGCGACCTGTGAAAACCCCGCATTGATGCGGGTTTCAGGCTCGTTTTTGTCACTTCGCCGCAGTTCCAACTGGGTGACGAAGCTGGTGACGGAATCGTCAATGGCCTCGCCTGTCGGCGGTGCCTTGAGTAGCTTTCAACTGACGAAAATAGGATGGTTTCAGTGCCAAGTCTATGCTGCGCAGAAGCTTGTCGAGCACGATGGGTTTGGTAAGATAGTCGAAAAAGCCAACCGCGAGGCACATCGCGATGTCACGGGGCAGCGCGTTGGCGCTGACTGCGATAACTGGAATATGTGCCGTCAGAGGGTCGGCGCGCAGGATTTTCATGGCCTCGATCCCGTTGATGCCTGGCAGGTTAATGTCCATCAGAATAACGTCTGGTTGATGGGCGCGAGCAAACTCGATGCCGAGATTTCCGTCCGCTGCGCTCAACATGCGCAGGTCGGAGCGACGGGCAAGGAGTTGCTCGACCAGTATCAGGTTAGCCGGGTTGTCTTCCACATAGAGCAGCGTGCGCATCGACGCGCCATTCGACGCCTGGGGCCGCTCCAGCAACTTATGCTCCGGTTGCTTGGTGTCAAACCGGGGCGCAGTGGTCAGCTTGAATTCGATCCAGAACACGCTCCCCACCCCGACGGTGCTGTCCACGCCAATCGCGCCTCCCATCACTTCGATCAGCCGCTTGGCCACGACCAGGCCGATGCCTGTGCCCTCCATCGGGCCGGACTCCTTACCGAGTCGATTGAAAGGCTGGAAAAGCTGCGCCAGCTGTTCCGGAGTCATTCCAAAGCCGGTGTCCTGAATGCTGATGCGAATCGAATCAGCGGCCACCAAAGCGTACGCGACGATGACCGTGCCACCCGGCGGGGTGTACTTGATTGCGTTGGAAAGAAGGTTTAACAGGACCTGTTTGGCCCGGGTTCGATCGGCCTCGATGAAATAGGCCGATTCAAGTGGCGCGCACGTTATGGAGATTCCGCGATTGTCTGCCTGCGGACCGACCATGGTTTGACAGTCGCTCATAACTTCGGCAAGCGAGACTGGCTCCAGCGACAACATGATCTTGCCCGAATCGATCTGCGCCAGATCGAGAATCTCGTTGATCAGTTCCAGCAAGTACCATCCACCGCGCAGGATCTGCTCGAGGTTCCGTTTTTGAATCACCGTTGGCGGTGGTAAGCCAGATTCGATAAGTTGGGCAAAGCCGAGGATCGCGTTGAGTGGCGTGCGCAACTCATGACTCATGCTGGAGAGGAAATCTGACTTCCCGAGGTTCGCCTTTTCCGCCGCGGCCGTAGCATGCTCCAGTTCGGCATTTTTCTCATGCAGCAGCTGATCGAGGTGTTTGCGCTCGGTGACATCGCGGGCTGATGCGAACACGCCCAGGACGTTGCCCTGGTCGTCCCTGTAAACGGCGGCGTGATAAAGCACGTCCATGATGCCGCCCGTTGTGTGACGGATGGCGAGCGGGTAGTCGCGCAGCATGCCCGCCGAGAAGACTTTTTTGTAGCCGATGCGCGCCTTTTCGGGTTCGGTGAAGTAGTCTGAGAAGTCGGTGCCAATGAGTTGCTCACGCGGGACGCCCGTTGCCTGCACGGAGGCTTCGTTCACATCAGTGATCGTGCCGTGCGCGCTGATGGTGACCAACGGGTCCAGACTGGCTTCAATCAAACTTCGGGCGTAATGCGAGAGCGCTTCGGCAACCTCCTTTGCTTGAGAAAGTTCGGCTGTCCTGGCGAGCACCGCGTCGGCAAGGCTGGCACCGCGTCTTGCAAGTTCGACCGTGGACGCCTCGATGCGGACAATCATGGAGTCGAACGCTCGCGCCAGGTCGCCGATTTCATCAAGCTGCTGCAGCTTCAGGCGGTGCGTGTAGTTGCCTTGCGCCAGCTGCGCTGTCCCTTGTTCAAAGATGCGCAAAGGGCGCAGGATGCGCAGATTGACAAGTAGCCAGGCAAAGACGACGAGTGAACCCATTGTAAAAATGGCGACTCCGATCGCCACTTGCATGGCGCGCAAGGCGGTTTTTGCCTCCTCCCGATTGCTACGGATCAGTTCAGTCCCGATATTGATGACCTCCTGGATCAGCACTACGAGCGACGCGACGGAGCGCGTCTGCGCGGCCGCCTCAATCTCTGGCCGGGGGGTGGTGGCCTCGCCCGAGGTCACGCCAGAATTACCTGTCAGTCGGGGATAGATGATTTGCATCAACGCAATCTTCTTTCGAAGCTGATCCAGATTCATCTCCTCACCCGGCGTGGTGATGCGCATGCGGTCAATTTCACCACTGACGCTGGCAATCTTGAGTGACCACTGCTCTTGACTTCGCGCCTCGTTAAACAATGCGGTTTGCACCGCCACGTGACTTAGCTGCGTGGCGCTATGAATCAAATCCTCAGCGGCATTGATATCACTGGTTGCCTGCTCGACATCGCGCGCCGCAAGCAGCGTCATGCCAATGGCGACGGGAATAATCAGGGCGGCCAGCACCAGCAACCCGTTGATCTGTGAGCGGATCTTCAAGGCAGGTCCTAGTGCACGACTGTTACCGCAGTCGGCTGCACCGATTCGAGGTGTTGATATTTCATGAAATTCAGGTAGTTCGGCATCGGCCTGGACGCGACAAGCCCTTTTTTCATGGCCCAGCGTGTTATGTCTTCCAGCGCCAGCAGCATCGCCTCGTCGAGCGAGACAACGTAGTCTCCAGGATCGAACAATTGAACCATCATGGCGTCGTCAATCTTGAGCGCATCGCCTATCGAACGGCGCGCCTCAACCGGATTGGCACGGATTGCCTGATTGGCCGCAATCAAGGCGCGCAAGACTCCCCGGACTTCTTGCGGATGGCTGTCAATGTACGACGGCTTGCCCACCAGCAAGAAACGGAACGCATAGACATCTTCACCATAAAAGACTTTGATCCGATCGCCCATTTCCGCTTCCAGCTTGGCTATGAAAGGTTGAAACATCATCAACGCGTCGATCCGGCCATCCTTGAAGGCCTTGATTCCGGCGTCCCTCCCCAGATCGCTCTGAGTCACCGCATCGCTTGGAACGCCATGGATTTGTAGCATGGCGTCCATAAAGTAGGTCAAATTGGTGCCCTTGGTCACGCCGATGGACTTGCCCTTGAGATCCTGAATTTGCTTGATTCCACGGTCACTATGGGCAACGATTGCCAGAGAGCGACGGCTCTGCGAGATACCGGCGAGCATGGCAATATCAGCGCCACCAAGAAGCGCAAACATTGTCGGGGCGTCGCCCACCACCGCCAAATCCGCCTTGCCGTCGAGAACGGACTTCAAAGCATCTCTGCCCAGCTCGAATGGTTGGCTTATGACATCCACGCCAGCCTTCACGAACAGACCCTGCCCGGAAGCAACCAGCATCAGGGCGCTGTTGGTCTGCATTGGCACTGCGATCACAACCCTTGCGCCCGCCATTGTGGGGATGACTGGCGACCAAAATGCCAGATAAGTTACCACACCGACAGCGAGTGCCGCCAGCGCCAACAGCGCCATGCGCTTGTTCGGGTGCCAGCTGTCGCCGCTCTTAAAGGCACTTTTCATATTTTGGCTCACTGCTGTCCGGTCAACGTGACCGCAAAACGGAAAAGCGCCGACACTGGCGCGGCTTTGCGGGCGATTTTGTTTGGTGCCGATTTGAAATTTGATTGCTCATTTTATAGAACGGAACGCCCGCATGAATCGCATCCCCGTCACCGGTGCCAGTGGCACCATCGGCAATCCACTCGTCAAACGATTGGGTGAAATCGGCGCCGACTGCGCCATCATGAGCAGCAGGCCCGGTGTGGGCATATTGGGCGACTTCAACGACCCCGCTTCGCTGGAGCGGGCCTTCGGCGGCGTCGACACGCTGTTCCTGTTGTTCCCTTTCGCACCGGACATGCTGGCGCTGGCCCGCAACGCGGTCGCTGGCGCGCGCGGCGGGAGTACGGCACATCGTTCGCTCCTCTGGCGCTGGGGCCGATCCGGCCCGCCCGGTGTCGATCGCCCGCGCGCAAGGTGAGATCGACGCCCTGGTGACTTTGAGCGGCATCCCCAGCACCTTCCTGTGTCCACAGAGCTTCATGCTGAACTGGCTCAGCTTCCTGGCCGCCCAGGTCAAGGGGGGGGCGGGCTATGCCCCGCATGGCACAGCGGCATACAGTGTGATCGACGCACGTGACATCGCCGCCGCCGCCGC
>JAJAZK010000195.1 GCA_026785765.1 Rhodoferax sp.
CACCGTCGAGTGCGATGTCGCCATGCATTTCGCCGTCGACTTCCAGCCACGGCGCCTCGGTGCGCAGCAATTCCAGTGCGCGGCGCATTTTCATGGCGCTGGGAAGGTTGCTGCTGCCAAAATTCGAGTGCGACAACAACGCCGCCTTCGGGTGGATGCCAAAGCGCATCATCTCCTCGGCCGCCATTACCGTGATCTCGGTCAGTTCCTCGGCGCTGGGGTCATAGTTGACATGGGTGTCGACCAAGAACACCTGGCGCCCCGGCAGTAGCAGGCCGTTCATGCAGGCATAGATCGGCAAGTCCTGAGGCGTGCTGGGGCTGCCACCCAGACG
This sequence comes from Rhodoferax sp., assembly GCA_026785765.1. Taxonomy (GTDB): domain Bacteria; phylum Pseudomonadota; class Gammaproteobacteria; order Burkholderiales; family Burkholderiaceae_C; genus CAISIP01. The sequence continues at coordinate 335 of JAJAZK010000195.1, forward strand.
CTTGCCGATCACCTGGTCGATGTAGGTGAGGTGTAGGGCGGTAGTGCCCCAAGTACCACAGATCATTCCGTCCACGTCACCCTTGTGAAGCAACATCGCGCCGATCAACGTCAGGCGCCTGCGCATCTCGATCTTGGCCATCGGGATCGTGGTGCCCTTGCGCTCGGTCATCCGGTGGTAGGTCTGCCAGAAATCACGGTAACGCGCGTCATGCTCGACGTTGACCACTTCATAGTCTTGCCCTTCGCGCAGGCGCAAGCCGAATTTTTCGATGCGCTGCGCCATCACCTTGGGTCGGCCGATCAAGGTCGGACGCGCCACCCCTTCATCGACCACGATCTGGCAGGCGCGCAGCACGCGTTCGTCCTCACCTTCGCAGAACGCGACGCGTTTGTGCTTCGCGGCTTTCGCGGCGGCGAAAATTGGGCGCATGGCAGTGCCCGAGGCGTAGACGAAACTCTGCAGCCGATCCCGGTAGGCGTCCATGTCCATGATCGGTCGCAGCGCGACGCCGCTGTCCGCTGCCGCCTGGGCCACGGCGGGTGCGATCTTCATCATCAGCCGCGGGTCGAACGGCTTGGGGATCAGGTAGTTGGGCCCGAACGCGAGCTGCTGCCCGGCATAGGCCGCAGCCACCACCTCGCTTTGCTCGGCCTGGGCCAGCTCGGCAATGGCGTGGACGGCGGCGATTTCCATTTCAAGCGTGATGGTGGAAGCACCTGCATCCAGCGCACCGCGGAATATGTAGGGGAAACACAGTACGTTGTTGACCTGATTCGGATAGTCCGTGCGCCCGGTGGCCATGATGGCGTCCGTGCGCACGGCTTCTACCTCTTCCGGCAGGATCTCGGGCGTCGGGTTGGCCAGCGCAAAGATCAACGGGCGCTCTGCCATCCTGGCGACCATATCGGGCTTGAGCACACCACCGGCCGACAGGCCCAGGAAAATATCTGCGCCTTCGATCACCTCGGACAGAGTGCGGGCTGAGGTCTGCTGGGCAAACACAATCTTGTCGGCGTCCATCAACTCGGTTCGGCCGGCATAAACAACGCCGGCCAGATCGGTGACGAAGATGTTTTCGCGCTTTATTCCCAACTTCACCAGCAGTCCAAGACAGGCCAGTGCCGCCGCCCCGGCGCCGGATGTCACCAGCTTGACTTTGCCCGGATCTTTGCCAACCACCTTGAGCCCATTGAGCATGGCAGCACCGACCACGATGGCGGTGCCATGCTGGTCGTCGTGGAACACCGGGATCTTCATGCGGTCGCGCAGCTTGCGCTCGACGTAAAAGCAGTCGGGTGCCTTGATGTCTTCCAGGTTGATGCCGCCAAAGGTCGGCTCCAGCGCAGCGATGATATCGACCAGTTTGTCGAGGTCGTGTTTCTCATTTATCTCGATGTCGAACACATCGATGCCGGCGAACTTCTTGAACAGGACCGCCTTGCCCTCCATCACCGGTTTGGCTGCCAGCGGACCGATGTCGCCCAGCCCGAGCACGGCCGTGCCGTTGGTGATCACCGCGACCAGGTTGCCGCGACTGGTGTACTTGAACGCGTTGTTCGGATCCTTGACGATTTCCTCACAGGGGGCGGCAACGCCTGGTGAATACGCCAGTGCCAGGTCATGCTGGTTGACCAGTTGCTTGGTCGCTTCCACGCCAATTTTCCCGGGCTTGGGGAACTCGTGGTACTCCAGTGCCGCACGGCGCAACTCGGCGCGTTTGTCGACAGGCTTCAGGGATTCGTCGGCCATGGTTCGGGTCTCCTGCGGTGGTCCGATTGGCGCCAGCCCTGGGTGGCCTTCGTCGCGCGAGGTGCCGGATTGTAGGCCGGTACCCCGTGCTGGCCGAGCTTGGGAAGCCCATCCTGCAATGGTGCACGATCGGCTGTCGGCGGGCAACGCAGATCAGACGAATCCGCGCAACGCAAGGGAGCCGTCGCGCTGCAACCAGTTGGATGCCGCATAGTGCGCGCGCGCGTCAGTGGCATGCAGCGTATAGGCGTGGCGTGAACGCGCCGAGCGATTCGGCGCGCTGTAGTGTGGCAACAGGCCATGGAACACCACCAGTGTGCCCGCTGCCACTTCCAGCGGGATTGCGGAGTTCGCATCGGGCCATGCGGTTGCGTCGAGTTTTTCCATCGCCACCGTGTCGCCAGTGCGCACGAACCGTTCGCGCAATGGGCTGTGGTGTCCGCCCGGCTGCACCCACAGGCAGCCGTTGCCCAGGTTGGCCTCTTCCAATGCGAACCAGAACGTTGTGACCGTTCGCGGCTGAGTGTCGAAAAAAGTCGCGTCCTGGTGCCAACCCACTTCGCCACCGATCCCCGGTTGCTTGAAGATGTACATCGACTGCCACAACACGGCCTGTTCCAGACCAATGCTGCAAGCCAGCGCCTGCAATGCGTTGCCGCGCGAAAAGCGGTCGAACAGTGGATCCAGGTCGTGCAGCGCGTGGCCGATCTTGTTGATGGACAAGGCTTTGTCCTGTTTCAGGCTGCCGTCGCGAGCAAAGGCCTCTTCCTCGAAGAAGCAGCGGATCTTGTCCGCCGAGCCCAGAAAATAGCGGTCCGCCGTGCGCGCCTGCTCCTTGGTGGTGAATACCGACACACTGCCCGATGGATCAAACGCGTCAACGATCTCGGCGGCGCGCTGGCGCAGACTCGCGATCTCGTCCGCACCCTTGAAACCAGGCAGGACCAGGTAGCCGTCTTGCAGGAATCGCTCGCCCAGTGCAGTGCTTGGCATACCGTGTCAGGCCCGCATCAGTGCCTCGATTTCATCCGGTCTGACCGGCACGCCACGGCTGATGAGTTCGCAACCGGTGTCCGTCACGATGGCGTCGTCTTCGATGCGGATGCCGATGTTGTGGAAATGCTCCGGTACGCCGTCGGCCGGACGTACGTAAAGCCCCGGCTCGATGGTCAGCGCCATGCCCGCTCGCAGTACCCGCGCCGGGCGGTTCATCACGGTTTCTCCAGTCAGCGCATCGTTACGCGGGCTGCCCATGCCCAATTCGGAGGGTTCGAGGTAGGCGCCGCAATCGTGTACGTCCATGCCCAGCCAGTGGCTGGTCCGGTGCATGTAGAACTGGAAGTAGCTGCGTTTCTCGATCACGTCGTCCAGCGAACCGACCTTGTCCTTGTCCAGCAGTCCCAGGTCCAGCATGCCCTGGGCCAGCACCTTGACGCTGGCCTCGTGTGGGTCGGTAAAACGCGCGCCGGGTATGGTCGTTGCAACTGCCGCCTCCTGGCTGGCCAGCACCAGCTCATACAGGGTGCGTTGCGGGCCGCTGAAGCGGCCGTTGGCGGGAAAGGTGCGTGTGATATCGCTGGCATAACCGTCGAGCTCGCAGCCGGCGTCGATCAGTACGAGTTCGCCGTCACGCACCGGCGCCGCGTCGGCCCGGTAGTGCAGCACACAGGCGTTGGCCCCGGCCGCGACGATGGATCCATAGGCCGGGTATTGCGAGCCATGGCGGCGAAACTCGTGCAGCAATTCTGCGTCAAGGTGGTACTCGCGTACCTGCTGGCCATCACGCAACATGCGCGCCGAGAGTTGCATCGCGCGCACGTGGGCGCCGGCACTGATCTGCGCGGCGCGGCGCATGGTGGCCTGCTCCTGCGCGTCTTTGGTCAATCGCATTTCATCGAGCACGCCGCACAGGTCGCGTTGTTGCTCCGGGCACAGCGAGCCGAAACGAGCCCGTGCGCGCACGCTCGACAGCCAGCCATCGACCCTTGACTCCAGCCCCTTGTGGATGCCAAACGGATACCACACTGCGTCCCGCCCATCCAGCAGTTTGGGAAGCTGGGCATCAAGCTCGGTTACGGAAAATGCCGCATCGACGAACAAGCGGGCGGGTGCGTCGGCCGGGCCGAGGCGGTAACCGTCCCACACCTCACGCTCCATATCCTTGGGCTGGCAGAACAGCGTGGTGTGGCCACTGCCACTGATCACCAGCCAGGCGTGTGGTTCGCCAAACCCGCTCAAATAATGGAAGTAGCTGTCATGCCGGTACAAAAAGTCGGAGTCGCGGTTGCGTTGGCGTTCGGGCGCAGTGGGTACGACGGCAATTCCGTGTTGGCCGATCTGGGCCGCCAGGCGGCCGCGCCGTGCCGCATAGGTCGATGGAGTCATGGTCATTTCAGTTTCATTGATCGCGTGGATCGGGTGTTTGGTTGAGCCGGACCAGCCGCTCGGGCGTGCCTACGTCGGCCCATTCCCCAGTGTATATCTCCGCCGTCACCTGGGTGTCTTCCATCGCTGCGCGCAGAATTGGCGCAAGACGCGCTGCCCGACCCTCCGGGTTCCCTGGCGGGATGTCGCAATAGGGTGGCCTGAACAGCGCCTTGCGGTAAAGGGCAATCGTGGAAAAGGTGAGTTGCTGCGTGTCGCTCGCAAGAGCGCGGTACACCGGGCCGCAGGCATCAGCGGGCGCCGCCTCCAGCCCGAAGTCCCCGTGTGGATGGTGCTCCGGGTTGGGCACGAGCCAGACATGGGCCAGTCTCCCGCTCGCCGCGAAACGCTGCATCGCAGCGTTGGAAAACACGAAATCGGGCGCAAACACATCACCGGCGAGTACCCAGAACACATCGCTCAGGTCAGGCAACACACGCACGATGCCGCCAGCGGTTTCCAGCGCATGGCCAAAGTCCAGGCCTTCATGCGAATAACGTATCCGCACTGGCTTCGTGCGGCAGGGACGATCCTGCTGCAGCGGCGCAGCGGGCACAAAGTTGTCGCCAAAGTGGTCGCAGATCTGGTGCGCCAGCCAGTCGGTGTTCACCACCACACGTTCGATGCCTGCGCGCGCCAACGCCTCCAGCGGCCATTGCATCAAGGGTTTGCCGTGCACCCGCAGCAGCGGTTTGGGGCAGGTGTCCGTTATCGGCCGCATGCGCGCACCGCGGCCTGCGGCAAGAATCATGGCCTGGTTCAGCGCTGCGTGCATGCGCTGGACTTTAGCGCTGAACCACGGCCAGCCCCGGGCCGGACGGGCTGCGGCCTGGCAGCATGCCGGAAATGAGCGCTTCAACCCGAACGATAAAATCAAGCCGGAAACCCCGGTTCGCAAACCAACCCTGTCCAAGGCCAGCCCCACCATGACAAGTCCCCAAACAATGGCCAATGCGATCCGTGCGTTGGCAATGGATGCCGTGCAACAAGCCAACTCCGGCCATCCCGGCGCCCCGATGGGCATGGCCGATATGGCGCTGGCGCTGTGGGGCCCAGCCAGCGCGGGTGGTAATTTGCGCCATAACCCGGCCAACCCGCATTGGTTCAATCGGGACCGTTTTGTATTGTCCAATGGCCATGCCTCGATGTTGCTGTATGCCTTGCTGCACCTCACCGGTTACGCCTTGCCGATGTCCGAACTGAAAAACTTCCGCCAGTTGCACAGCAAGACGCCGGGCCACCCGGAGCACAGGCTGACCCCCGGCGTCGAAACCACCACCGGCCCGCTTGGCCAGGGTTTCGCGAATGCCGTTGGCATGGCGCTGGCCGAGAAACTGCTGGCGCGCGAGTTCAACCGCGACAGCCTGGCGGTGGTGGACCACCACACCTATGTGTTTATGGGCGACGGCTGCATGATGGAGGGCATCAGCCACGAGGCTGCTGCTTTGGCAGGCGCCTGGAAGCTGAACAAGCTGATTGCGCTGTACGACGACAACGGCATCTCCATCGACGGCCAGGTGGCACCGTGGTTCGTTGATAACACCGCCCTGCGCTTTGTGGCCAACGGCTGGAATGTGGTGGGACCGATCGACGGGCATGATGCGGCCACCGTGTCAAGAGCCATTGCGGACGCGAAACACTCGGTCGAATGCCCGACGCTGATCATGTGCAAGACCCACATTGGCCAGGGCAGCCCGAACCGGGCCAATACCGCCAAGGCGCACGGCGAGGCCCTGGGCGTCGAAGAGGTCAAGCTGCCCCGGGCCGCGCTGGGCTGGGACTATCCGCCATTCGAGATTCCGGCGCAAATCAGCGCCGCCTGGAGCGCCATAGCCGACGGTGCACTAGCCGAACAGCAATGGAATACGCTGTTTGCAACTTACAAGGCGGCTTATCCGCAACTGGCGAGCGAGTTTGCGCGCCGTATGCAAGGTGAGTTGCCCAAGTCATTTGACCAAACCGCGGTCGATGCCGTGATCGCTGCAGATACCAAGGCGGAGACCGTCGCCTCGCGCAAAGCCTCCCAACTGGCGCTGGAGTTGTTCACTGCGGCTCTGCCGGAAATGCTGGGCGGCTCGGCCGACCTGACCGGCTCCAACCTGACCAATACCAAGTCCACACCGAGCCTGCGCTTCAACCTCGCCGGCGAAGTGGTGCAGACGCCAGATGCTGCGGGCACGCTGGTGGGTGGGCGCCATATCAATTACGGCGTCCGTGAATTCGGCATGGCGGCGATCATGAACGGCATCGCCTTGCACGGTGGCCTCGTTCCCTACGGCGGCACCTTTCTCACCTTCAGTGACTACAGCCGCAACGCGATCCGCATGGCCGCGCTGATGCGCCTGCGCGTGGTGCACGTGTTCACCCATGACAGCATCGGCCTGGGAGAGGATGGCCCGACCCACCAGTCGATCGAACACGCGGCGTCGCTGCGCCTGATTCCGGGCCTGGATGTGTGGCGGCCGGGCGACACAGCGGAAACCGCGGTGGCCTGGGCGGTGGCATTGCAGAATCGCAACCGCCCGACGGCGCTCTTGCTCAGCCGCCAGAACATCAGCTACGCACCCAAAGGAAGTTCGGAGTCTGCGCCGCAGGCGTATGGACTCGACGCTATCAGCAAGGGTGCCTATGTGCTGGCCGAGCCGGGCGAGGTCGGGCTGCGCAAAAAGGCCCAGGCTGTGATTATTGCCACGGGCTCTGAAGTGCAACTGGCGCTCAAGGCGCAAACGCTGCTTGCCGCGCGCAAGATCGCGGTGCGCGTGGTTTCGATGCCCAGCACCACCACCTTTGACCGTCAGACGACGGCGTACAAGAGTGCTGTATTGCCCGCTGGTGTGCCGCGCATCGCTGTCGAAATGGGCGTGACCGGCGGCTGGTGGAAATACGGTTGCGCGGCGGTCGTCGGTATCGATTGTTACGGTGAGTCGGCACCGGCGCCAATTCTGTTCCAACATTTCGGTTTTACACCGGAGAACGTTGTCGACACCGTGCAACAGGTGCTGCGCAAGCGCTAAATGTTTCCCGCACCCAGTTTCCCCCTATCAACCATCGGAGCAACAAGTCATGGCTATCAAGATCGGCATCAATGGCTTCGGTCGAATCGGACGCATGGTATTTCGCGCCGCTGTCCAGAACTTCAAAAATATCGAAGTGGTCGCTATCAATGATTTACTGGAGCCAGACTACCTGGCATACATGCTGCAATTCGACTCGGTCCATGGCCGCTTCAAGGGCGATATCGCAGTGCAGGGCAACACCTTGGTAGTGAACGGCCACAAGATTCGCCTGACCGCACACAAGGATCCGGCCGCGCTCAACTGGGGCGAGGTGGGCGCCGACATCGTGATCGAGGCCACCGGTTTGTTCCTGACCAGGGACACCGCGCAAAAGCATATTGATGCGGGCGCAAAAAAGGTCATTCTGTCGGCACCGAGCAAGGACGACACACCGATGTTTGTCTTTGGCGTGAACGACAAGACCTATGCCGGCCAGGCCATCATCTCGAATGCCTCCTGCACCACCAATTGCCTGGCGCCACTGGCCAAGGTGCTGCACGACAACTGGGGTATCAAGCGCGGCTTGATGACCACGGTGCATGCCACCACCGCGACCCAGAAAACCGTGGACGGACCGTCCAACAAGGACTGGCGCGGTGGCCGCGGCATCCTGGAGAACATCATCCCCTCGTCCACCGGTGCGGCCAAGGCAGTTGGCGTGGTGATCCCGGAGCTCAACAAGAAGCTCACCGGCATGGCATTCCGGGTCCCGACCTCGGACGTGTCGGTGGTGGACCTGACGGCGGAACTGAACCGCGAGACCACCTATGCGCAGATCTGTGCCGCCATGAAGGCCGCGTCAGAAGGCTCCATGAAAGGCGTGATGGGTTACACGGATGCCAAAGTGGTCTCTACCGATTTTCGCGGTGAAAGCTGCACCTCGGTGTTCGACGCTGACGCCGGCATGGCACTCGACAGCACCTTCGTCAAGGTGGTGGCCTGGTACGACAACGAGTGGGGATACTCCTGCAAAGTGCTGGAGATGGCGCAAGTCGTGGCCAGGTAACGGCAGCGGTGCAACACAACGCGGCACGCGGGATCGCGTTCCTGTGCCTGGGTGTTTTTGTTTTCTCGTTGCAGGACGCGATTGTCAAACAGGTCAGTGGCGCTTACCCGCTGACCCAGGTGCTGGTGTTGCGGGCGCTGGTGGCGGGTCCGATCCTGTTGGTGCTCGTGCAAATGGAAGTCGGATGGCGCGCTATCTTCGCTTCCGGTTTCTGGCCCTTGACAGTGCGCGCCGGCCTGATGTTTGTCGCCTACATGGCCTACTACCTGGCATTTCCGGCCTTGCCGCTGGCCGACGCAGTAGCTCTTTACTTCACCGTGCCGCTGTTTGTTACCGTGCTTGCCGGGCCTTTTCTGGGTGAGCGCGCGAATTGGCAGGTCTGGGCGGCGGTGGCGGTGGGTTTTGTCGGGGTCATGGTCATGCTGCAGCCGGGCAGCGGCCTGTTCAACCCGGCCGCCTTGTTGTCCCTGTTAGCGGCCGCAATGTATGCCGGCTCCATGTTGATGGCGCGGTCTCTCGGGGCGGTCCAGGCCGCCTCCGTAATGTCGTTTTATCAAAATGCCGTATTCCTTGTCGCAGCGGCAGTTGTTGCTGCGTGCCTGCATGCGCTGGGCATCGTCCATGCCGAGCACCCCAGTCTGTTGTTCCTGGTGCGGCCCTGGGTGATGCCGAACTGGTGGGACGGCATGTTGATCGCGTCGTGTGGTGTGGTCGCCGCGGCCGGCATCATGTTGCTGACCTCGGCGTACAAAGTCGCGAAGGCGAACGTGGTTGCGCCGTTTGAGTATTCAGGGGTGTTGTGGGCTCCGTTGTGGGGCCTGTTGTTCTTTGCCGAAGTGCCGCGCCTCACCACCGTTGCCGGGGCGGCATTGATTGTTGGCGCAGGCTTGGTTGCCTTGCGCGTGGGAAGACACTAAAGTCTGACCATGGGGGATGCGTTTGATGACTGAAAACTTGCGGGCGGAGCTGACTGACGGCGCGGTTACGCTATTTCGGCCGAATGCCGCCGCCTGGCGCCTGAGCAATGACTGGTTGCGCGACAACTGCCGCTGTGCCGCATGTCGCCACCCCGGCAACGGCCAGAAGCTCTACGCGATCGTCGATCTGCCGGACCAGCTGCAAGCGTTGCAAGCCGAACTGATGGCCGACGCTTCGCTGCAGGTGCGCTGGTCGGACGGCCATCTGTCGTCGTACCGGTCGGCTTGGCTGCAAACGCACGACCTGGCCGCGTCGGCGCGCGCGCAACGCCATGTTGTGCCACAGTTTTGGGATGCACAAATCAGCCGGCAACTGCCGCTCGCGGACTGGCCTGCGCTGCTGGTCGACCCGGCGCTGGAGCTGGCGTGGCTGGATCGTTTTTGCGCGCTGGGTTTTGGCGTCTTGCGCCAAGTGCCAGTCGAGTCGGGCATGGTGGCCCAGGTGGGGGACCGGCTCGGTTTTGTACGCGTCACCAACTACGGTCGGTTGTTTGACGTGATCTCGGTGCCCAATCCGACCAATCTGGCCTACACGGCGGTGGGTCTGGGTGTGCATTCCGACAACCCGTACCGCGACCCTTCACCGGGTGTGCAGTTGCTGCATTGCCTGGTTGGCGAGGCGCCCGGTGGCGACACGATTTTGGTGGACGGGTTCCATGCGGCCAGTCTGTTGCGTGCTGAAGACCCGGCAGCTTTCGAGCTGTTGTGCCGCGTGCCGATGGGTTTTCGATATGCCGATGACCACACTGACCTGGTGGCGCGCCAGAACCTGATCTCGGTAGATAGCGATGGGGTGGTTTGTTCGGTGCATTTCAACAACCGCTCGGCGGATTGGCTGGATGCGCCCGCCGACCTGGTGGCGCCCTGGTACGCCGCCTATCGGGCTTTTGCCAAAATCCTGAAGCGCCCCGCGCTCGAAGCCGTGTTCCGGCTCGAGCCGGGTGACTGCGTGGTGATGCGAAACGACCGTACCTTGCATGGCCGCACGGCGTTCGATCCTTCCCGTGGACGGCGCCATCTGCAAGGTTGTTACATCGACCTGGACGCGATCCGCAGCCGCGTGCTGGTGTTGCAGCGCAGCCTGGCAGCTTGAGGAACCAACCATGAAATCCAATCCACTGGAGCTGATCCACGCCGCCTTTGCCCGGCGTGGTCACGAGGGCTACGGCGAGGGCGTCAGCCAGCTCGACCATGCCCGGCAATGTGGCGCTTTTGCCGAGCGCGATGGCGCAACGCCAGCGCTTGTCGCAGCGGCTTTTTTGCACGACATCGGTCACCTGTTACACGACATGCCGCAAGACGTGGCCGACAGCGGCATCGACACCCAGCACGAAGCCAGCGGCTCGGCCTGGTTGTCACAGTACTTTGGAGCCGAGGTAACCGAGCCGGTGCGTTTGCATGTGGCTGCGAAACGTTACCTGGCCAGCAATGAGCCAGGTTATCTTGAGCAACTCTCGGAGGCGTCAAAGTTGTCGCTGCGACTGCAGGGCGGCCCTTTTAGCGCGCAGCAGGTGCGCGAGTTCGAGGCGCAGACGTTCTTTGCCGACGCGGTGCGCCTGCGGCGCTGGGATGAAGAGGGAAAAATCGTCGGCTTCCAGGGGCCGGATGTACACCACTTCGATACGGTCGTCACCGCCTGCCTGAATACGCCATGAACGGCCACACCATCCCCCGGGTTGACGTTGGCGGCCTGTTTGGCAGTGATGAACCGGCGCGCCGGGCCGTGGGCCGTGGGCTACCCGCCCCCCCCCGCCCTGAGGGGATGATGGTGATAACCCGCCGGGCCCCAATGGGCCGGGTGGGCGCCCCCCCCCCCCCCCAAATTATGGGGCCAATGAAGTTTGCTGAGC
>JAJAZK010000196.1 GCA_026785765.1 Rhodoferax sp.
GCGCTCGTCGTTGGCGACGTTGTTGACCAGCACATCGGCGCCACCCATATCCGTCAGCAAGGCGGCGATTGCCGCCTGCAAGTCCGGCACGCTCGTCACATCGCAAGGTCGGAAAAATACCTGCTCCAGGCTCTGCGCCAGCGCCGTGCCAGCGCCGGCATCGCGGTCCAGAAAACCCACGCTGCACCCTTGCCTCGCAAAACCACGCACCAAGTCGGCACCAATACCGCTGGCGCCGCCAGTGATGATGACGTTCTTGCCGCGCAGGCTGTTAAAAGTGACGCCGGCAAAAGAGACAACCGGGATGGTGTGGGTAGTCATGTCCTGATAATCCAGTGAAGGCGAACCACGATGGTAAATGTTTCCACATGACACCGACCGCCACACCGCCGCCGATACTGACCCACCGAAGTGTGTTGGCGCTGGCCCTGCCCATCATGTTGTCAAACGTGACCACTCCGCTGCTGGGCGCCGTCGATACCGCCGTCGTCGGGCAGATACCGGACGCAGCCTACATTGGTGCCGTGGCGCTGGGCTCGCTGGTGTTTACGTTCGTGTTCTGGGCCTTCGGCTTTCTGCGCATGGGCACCACCGGGCTGACGGCCCAGGCCTTGGGTGCCGGTGATCAGGACGAAATCGCCGCTTGTCTGGGGCGCTCGCTCCTGATCGCCCTGGCCGCCGGCAGCGCCCTGATCGTGTTGCAGTGGCCGATCCGCGAAATCGCGTTTGCCTGGATCGATGCCAGCGTGCGTGTGGAAACGCTGGCGCGCAGCTACTTCGACATCCGCATCTGGGCCGCGCCCGCTACCCTGGCCAACTATGCCTTGCTGGGCTGGTTCATCGGCCGCGGCCGCACCGACATCGGTCTGGTGCTGCAGCTGGTGCTCAACCTGCTCAACATGGCGCTCGATCTGCTGTTCGTGCTGGGCTTCGGTTGGGATGTGCGTGGCGTCGCACTCGGGACGGTGGTGGCGGAGTGGTGTGCGGCGCTGCTGGGTGTCGCCGTCGCGCTGGGCCAGTTGCGCAGCACCAACTCGGGTTGGTCATGGCGGCGGCTGCGCGACCCGGCGCGTTTGCGCCGCACCCTGGTCGTCAACAGCGACATCATGGTGCGCTCACTGGCTCTGATATTCGCCTTTGTCTGGTTCATGGCGCAGGGGGCACGCCAGGGTGATGTGGTGCTCGCCGCGAACGCGGTGCTGATGCAGTTCATCTCGATCAGTGCCTATTTCCTCGACGGCCTGGCGTTTGCCGCAGAAGCGCTGGTCGGGCGGGCGATTGGCGCGGCGCAGCGCACCGGCCTGTTGCTGGCGGCGCGCCTCACCACGCTATGGGCGGTGTTGATCGCGGCATTGGCGTCGCTGGCACTGCTGCTGGCGGGCGGGCAGTTGATCGACTGGCTGTCGGTGGACATCGGGGTACGCGCGACCGCGCGCAGTTACCTGCCCTGGGCGGCCTGGGCGCCATTGGCGGGCGTGCTGGCGTTCCAGCTCGACGGCATCTTCATCGGCGCCACCCGCACCCGCGACATGCGCCAGGCGATGTTGTTGTCGCTGGCGATATTCCTGCTCGCCTGGTGGGCCTTGCAGCCGCTGGGCAACCACGGCCTGTGGGCCGCGTTGTACGTGCATTACCTGGCGCGCACGCTGAGCCTGGCCTGGTTCCTGCCCGGCCTGGTCCGATCGGTTCCGGCATGAGGCCTTCCTACAATGGTCCGAAGCACCCCATAAACCCCTGGAGAAAGCCATGCTTGTTGAACGCATCTGGACTGGCAACGCGTACCGCAATTTCAACTACCTGATCGCCTGCCCGGAGACCGGCGAAGCCTTGGCAATCGATCCGCTGGACCATGAAAAATGCCTGGCCGCCGCCAAGTCGCGCGGCTGGCAGATCACACAGTTGCTCAACACGCATGAGCACCACGACCACACCGGCGGCAACGCGGCCATGGTGGCCGCCACAGGAGCCAAACTGATCGCGCACCACAAGGCCGGCGGGAGCATCAGTGGCGTCGACCGGGGTGTGCAGGCCGGTGACGTGATCAAGGTCGGCAAGACCGTGGAACTGGAATGTCTGGACACACCCGGCCACACCATGTGCCACATTTGCCTGCGGTCCCACACCGAGCAACCAGCGCTGTTTTCCGGCGACACGCTGTTCAATGCCGGCGCAGGGAATGTGCATAACGGCGGCAACGTGGACGACCTGTATTCCACGTTCAGCCAGCAGTTGGAGCGCCTGCCCGACAACACCCGCGTCTACCCGGGACACGACTACATCGAGACCAACCTGAAGTTCACGCTGGCGCGTGAACCCGGCAATGCGGCTGCATTGGCATTGCTGCCGAGCGTCAGCGCACACGACCCGGCGACCTCGGTGGTCACTACACTGGGGCAGGAGAAGCAACACAATAGCTTCATGCGCCTGGGCAGCGCCGACCTGCTCCGGCAGTTGCGCCAGGACTTTCCCGATCTGCCCGCGCAGCCGGACCACAAGACCGTGTTCACGAAATTGCGCGAGTTGCGCAACAAGTGGTAGGGGTGTGGAACAAAGTCAGCACTGGCGCAACTCGTTGATGGTGTTGCGCAGCTCGTGCGCCCAGGTGCGGCGGTCGCGCCCCAGCGCTGTCTGCGCGTTGCCAAAGACAACCGTCGCGCACAGCCCCTTCGCACCCATGGTGCGCCAGACTGAACCCAGCAAGGACTCGTCGCCGACGTAACTCATGGCCTGGCTGGCACCGGCGGACTGCCCATCGTGGTACGCCAGGGCCACTGGCTGCACGTCGGCTGGCGCCGAGATGGCTGCTTGCAACAGGTTGGCGTGGAACGGCAACAGCGCATGGCCGTTGCTGGTGGTGCCCTCCGGAAAAATTGCCAGGATGTCACCGTTCTGCAAAGCCTGCACCATGTTGTGAACCACCCGCATCGCGTCGCGCCTGGAGGTACGTTTCACGTACAGGGTACCCGCACCGGTAGCCAGAATCCCGACCAGCGGCCAGTGCTGCACATCATCCTTGGAGACAAAACGGCAATGGTGGGCCGCATGCAGCACCACGATATCCAGCCATGAAATATGGTTGGCCACCAGCAACAATGGACCCGCCACCGGCGGCGTTCCAGCGATGCGCAACTCCACACCCAGGCACACCAGGGCGCGCGCCGCCCACAACTGCACGCGCAGATCACGTTGCTCCTGGCTGCGCCGCGGAAAGTCCAGCACGATTTGAAGAGCGCCCCACAACACATGCACCACCACGCGCCAGGCGCGCCACAGCGCCCGAAAATGCTTCACGCCGCAAACGCGATGCGCCCGCTGACGACGGTCCAGCGCACGCGACCCATCAGTTCCCATCCTGAGAACGGTGTGTGTTTGCCCTGGCTGCGCAGGGTGGCGGCGCCCACCGTCCAGGCCGCCTGCGGATCAACCACACACAGGTCGGCCGCAGAGCCCGCCAACAGCCGCCCGGCGCCAGGCTGCAGAGGGCCAAGGGCAGACCCAAGCACTGCGGCAGGTGCGGCGGTAATGACCTCCAGCGCGCGCATCAGGCCGACACCTGAATCCTGCGCCCATTTAAGCGCCAGCGGCAACAACAACTCGACCCCGCTGGCACCGGGTTCACTCTGTGCAAACGGCAAGGTCTTGCCGTCTTCTGTCACTGGCGTGTGATCGGACACCAGGGCGTCGACGGTGCCGTCGGCCAGCGCCAGGCGGATTGCATCGCGATCGCGCTGCTGACGCAGCGGCGGGTTCAGCCGGGCGCGGCTGTCGAAGTAACCGATGTCCATGTCGGTCAGGTGCAGCGAATTGATGCTGACATCACAACTGACAGGCAGCCCCTGCGCCTTCGCCTGGCGCAGCAAAGCCAGACCGGCAGCGCTGCTGATACGGCACAGATGCACCCGCGCGTCGGTAGCGCGCACCAGCTCGAAAATGGTGTGCAGGGCAATGGTTTCGGCGGCCACCGGAATGCCGCTCAGACCCATTCGTGTAGCCAGCGGGCCACTGGCAACCACACCACCGCCCAGGTCCCCGTCCTGCGGACGCAGCCACACGCTGTAACCGAAGGTACTGGCGTATTGCAGTGCGCGCAGCAGCACCTGGGTATTGCCCAGCGCAACCTCGGCCTGGCCAAAGCCGATGCAGCCCGCCTGGGTCAACTCCACCATTTCCGTCAGCACCGCGCCGGCCAGGCCACGCGTCAACGCGCCCAGCGGGAACACGCGCGCCTGCTGCAAACGTTCGGCGCGAAAGCGCAACATGTCCACCAGCCCCGGTTCGTCCAGTACCGGGTCGGTGTCGGGCGGGCAGACCAGGCTGGTCACGCCGCCTGCTACAGCGGCAGCGAGTTCGGACTCGAGCAAACGTGCGTGTTCGTGGCCGGGTTCGCGCAGCCGCACCGCCAGGTCCACCAAACCGGGCAGCACCAGGCAGCCAGCCGCATCGATCGTGCGGTCTGGCGCAAAACCATCCGGCATGGCACCGATCGCCACGATCAGTCCGTCGGCCACCGCCACATCGCAGGTTTGGTCGAAGTGGCTCGCCGGATCCACCACCCGGCCATTACGGATCAGCAGTTTCATGGGCGCATCACGCCTCGTTGCCTGCCACGATGCCCATCACCGCCATGCGCACCGCGATACCAAAGGTGACTTGGGGCAGGATCACGCTCTGCGCGCCGTCCACAACCGCCGAATCGATCTCCACGCCACGGTTGATCGGGCCGGGGTGCATGACGATCGCATCGGGCCGGGCCAGTTGCAACTTCTCGGGCGTCAGGCCGTAACTCAGGAAAAACTCCTGCGCCGACGGCAGCAAGGCGCCTTGCATGCGTTCGTTTTGCAAGCGCAACATGATCACCACGTCGCAGTCCTTGATGCCTTCTTCCAGCGTGTGGCAAACCCGCACACCCATCGGTGCGATGTCGGCCGGCACCAGGGTCTTGGGACCAACCACCCGCACTTCGGCACAACCCAACGTGGTCAAGGCATGAATGTCGGAGCGCGCCACGCGCGAGTGCAACACGTCACCCACGATGGCAACCGTGAGGTTGGAAAAGTCCTTCTTGTAGTGCCGGATGGTGAACATGTCCAGCAAACCCTGGGTCGGGTGTGCATGGCGGCCGTCGCCTGCGTTGATCACGTGCACATGCGGCGCCACATGCTGGGCGATCAGGTAGGGGGCGCCGGATTCGCTGTGGCGCACGACGAAAATGTCGGCTGCCATCGCGCTCAGGTTGGCAATGGTGTCGAGCAGCGATTCGCCCTTGGACGCCGAAGAGCGCGCAATATCGAGGTTGATCACGTCGGCGCTCAGGCGTGTCGCTGCGATCTCGAAGGTGGTGCGGGTGCGCGTCGAATTCTCGAAGAACAGGTTGAACACGCTGCGGCCGCGCAACAAGGGCACTTTTTTCACGTCGCGGTCGCTGACACTCACAAAGCTGGCCGCCGTGTCGAGCACCTGCGTCAGGATGCTGGCCGGCAATCCTTCGATCGACAACAGATGCACCAACTCCCCATGGCGATTCAGTTGCGGGTTGCGTTTGGACATCACTTCAAACCGGCTGGCTTCGGCGCGCCAGTCTTGCGGTCACCCACTGCGGGCGCTGCCGTCACACCGTCTCCACATGAAACGAGAAAACACCATCGGCCGCACGCTCCAGCGCCAGCGACTGGTTGCCCGCCAGCGTTACCCGGGCCGCCGCAAAACCGGCCTCGATCGGCAACTCGCGCCCTCCGCGGTCCACCAGCACCGCCAGACGGACCGCCGCCGGACGACCAAAATCGAACAACTCGTTGACCACCGCGCGGATGGTGCGCCCGGTGTACAACACGTCGTCGAGCAGGATGATCTCGGCGCCGTCGACTTCAAATGGTAACTGGGTTGGCCTGCGTGCGGACAAGCCACGCTGGGCAAAATCATCGCGATGCATGGTGGACGAAATCTCGCCATGCTGCCCGGCCAGGGCCAGTTCGGCCTGCAGGCGTTGCGCCAGCCAGGCCCCGCCCGACGTAATACCGACCAGACGGGTATTCGCGCCCAGCGTCGCGCGCACCCAGCGCAGCAACTCCTGGTACAACGCCTCCGCATCCAACACCAGTTGCCCTGACGCACCCGCGGCTGGAGCCATGCCCGGATGCAGATCGCTCATTCAAGGCCCCGCAAAAACTGCTCCAGAATAATGCAGGCAGCACCCGCGTCGGCATCGCGCGCGCCGTCCGCCAGTGCCGCGGTGGTGCTGTAGCGTTCATCCACCTCGAACACTGGCAGGCCGAAGCGGCCACGCAGCGAACGCGCGAACTTGCGTGCGCGCAGGGTGTTCTCGTGTGCCACGCCGTCCGGATGGAACGGTATGCCAACCACCAGCGCCTGCGGTTGCCACTCGGCCAGACGCGACTTCAGCAGTTGCAGGCGCGCTTCCCCCTGCACCTGCATCGTCGGCAGGGCGGTGGCACAGCCCAGAAGCCGGCTGCCGAACGCCAGTCCAGTGCGCCGGATGCCAAAATCGAGCGCCATGAAGGTCTGCAATTCGCCTGGCACGGCCAGCGTCGCCAGACCAACTGCGCCTTCAGGCATGCCCGGCCTGTGGCGACAGCATCCACACCTGCAGTCCCAACAGGCTCAGGGCTTTGTCGTAACGTTGTTCCACGGGCGTGTCGAAGATCACGCCGATGTCGGCATCCACCGTCAGCCAGCTGTTCTCGCCCAACTCGGACTCGAGTTGCCCCTCACCCCAGGCGGAGTGTCCAAGCGACACCAGCACCTTGCGCGGACCGGCGCCGGTGGACAAGGCTTCCAGCACATCCTTGGAGGTGGTCATCTCCAGCCCGCCCGGAATCGACATGGTGGAGGCATACACCGATTCTCCCGGCTTTTCATTCGCGGGAAACGTTGGCTCGTGCAAGACAAAACCACGGTCGACATGCACCGGCCCGCCCTGAAACACCGGCGACAGCAGCAGATCGGCCCGGCCCAACGGCAATTCCACCTTGTCGAACAATCCCTTGAGGTTGATGTCACTGGGTTTGTTGATGACGAGGCCGAGTGCGCCGTCCTTGCTGTGCTCACAGACGTAGACCACGCTACGCGCAAAAGTCGGATCCTCCAACCCGGGCATGGCGATCAAAAAGTGGTTCGTCAGGTTGATGGGTGCAGAATCGACAGACATGAACGAATTTTAGCGGCCCCGATGGACAAAAAGTTTGCCAATGGATTGATGTGGTTTCGGCGCGACCTGCGCCTGTCGGACAACGCCGCTCTGCACCTGGCACTGCAATCCTGCCGCGCGGTCCATTGCTGCTTCGTGTTTGACCGCGACATTCTCGACCTTTTGCCACGGGCAGACCGGCGCGTCGAATTTATTCGTGCCTCGCTGGTAGAGCTCGACGAGCTGCTGCGCACAGCGACGGTGCATCGGCTCTCAGGATTGATCGTGCGCCACGGCCCGGCGGGTATCGAACTGCAGGCGCTGGCAGCCCAGCTCGGAGTGCAAGCGGTTTTTGCAGCGCACGACTACGAACCGGCTGCACAGCAGCGCGACCGCTTGATACGAGGCGCCCTGGCGGGCATCGGAATTGGTTTGCACACCGTGAAAGACCAGGTCGTGCTGGAAGCGCGTGAACTGCTGACCAAAACCGGGACGCCGTATACGGTTTTCACGCCCTACAAGAACGCCTGGCTGGCGCGCGCTGCGGCGACGCCATTGCCGGACCATGACACAACGCCGCTTTTGGGCGCACTCGCGCCGCGCCCTGCCGGTATGCCCGGAAATGTTCCAACCTTGCAGGAACTGGGCTTTGCGCCCACCAACCTGTCTGCCCTGCAGTTACCAACCGGGACGGCGGGTGGGCGCAGCCTGTTTGCCGAGTTTTTCGAACGCATGGACGACTACCAGACTACGCGTGACTTTCCAGCGGTCAAAGGCCCAAGTTACCTCGGGGTGCATTTGCGTTTTGGCACAGTATCGGTGCGGCGCCTGGCCGCGACCGCCCTGCAACGTGCGGCGCAAGGCAGCAATGGCGCTGCAGTCTGGTTGAGCGAACTGGTATGGCGCGAGTTCTACGCCCAGATACTGGCGAATTTCCCGCATGTGGTGAGCGGCGCGTTCAAGCCGGAATACGACGCGATCATCTGGGAACACGGCAAACTTGCGCAGGCCCGGTTTTCGGCGTGGTGCGAAGGCAGAACCGGTTACCCACTGGTGGACGCCGCCATGGCGCAGATCAACCAGACCGGCTACATGCACAACCGGTTGCGCATGGTCGCGGCAAGTTTTCTGGTGAAGGACCTGGGTATTGACTGGCGCTGGGGTGAGCGGTACTTTGCCGAGAAGCTCAACGACTTTGATCTCTCGTCCAACAATGGCGGCTGGCAGTGGGTAGCATCCACGGGTTGTGACGCGCAACCGTATTTCCGCATCTTCAATCCGGTCGCGCAGAGCGAAAAGTTCGATCCGCAGGGGAAATTCATCCGGCGTTATCTGCCACAACTGGCGAAGTTGCCGAACTCTGCCGTGCATGCGCCCTGGAGCATACCGCCGCTGGAACTGCAAGCCGCCGGTGTTCGCCTGGGGCACGACTACCCGGTGCCTGTGGTGATGCACGACGAGGCCCGAAAAACCACGCTGGCACGTTATGCTGCTGTGCGCCGGCCAGCCAAACCTCCGGCAACCTGACGCCAGCGTGCGCCGGCCAGCACCGCCGCACTCGGCTCAGGCAAGGCCGTCCGCATTGGCGGGCAAGGCGCAGTAGTGGCGTATCAGGCCCAACAACTCTTCTTCGGCATAGGGTTTGCCAAGGTAGTGATCGACTCCCAACTCACGCGCATGTTCACGGTGTTTTTCAGCGATGCGCGACGTGATCATGATGATCGGCAAAGCGCGCAGCCGCTCGCTGCCGCGGATATTGCGCGCCAGGTCGAAACCATCCATGCGCGGCATCTCGATGTCCGACAGCACGACTGAGGGCAGTTCCTCTTGCAGGCGCTCAATTGCCTGCAGGCCGTCCGCCGCCAAAACCACACGGTATCCCTCACGCTTGAGCAAACGCTGCGTGACACGGCGTACCGTGATCGAATCGTCCACCACCAGCACCAGTGGTGTCTGCACGGCAGCCAAAGCAGAACCAGTTGGTGCCGCAGCGGCCGCACCTGCGGCAGACGTCGCCTGCCGCGCCTGCTCCTGCAACTGCAGCGCCTGCGCGCCATATACCGTCGCCAGGGCCACCGGGTTATAGATCAACACCACGGCCCCGGAGGCCAGCACCGACATGCCGGTCAGGCCGGGCACGCGCGACAGTTGCGGGCCGAGATTCTTTACCACCACCTCCTGGTTGCCCAGCACCTCGTTGACGTGGGTTGCGACGCGCCGCCCGGCGCTGCGGAATACCACCACCGGCAGATGCCTGGATTTCGGCTCAGCGCTTTGCCCCGATGCCTGCAACAGCGAGCCAGCCCAGTAAAACGGCACCTGCTCCCCGGCATGCGCAAAAAATCCGCTCGCATAGGCCTGCTCGACTTCGTCGGCGCCCACCCGCTTGACGACTTCGACCAGGTTGGACGGCACACCAATCGCCAGCTCGCCGAGGCGCAACATGACTACCTGCGTGACTGCCGTCGTGAGCGGTACGACCAGCTTGAAACGTTTGCCCTGCCCCGGGATACTGGAGGTTTCGATGCGTCCACCGAGTGCATTGACCTCGGAGCGCACCACATCCAGACCGATACCACGCCCTGCCAGTTCAGTCACCTTGTCTGCGGTCGAAAAACCAGGCTCAAAAATCAGGTTGGCCAGCGCGCCATCGTTCAGCACGGCGTCCGCGCTAATCAGCCCGTTGGCGAGCGCTTTTTCCCGCACGCGGCGCAGATCGAGACCTGCGCCATCGTCGCTGAACTCCACCGCAACGTCGTTCCCCTCCTGCTGCAGCGTGATGGTGATCGTCCCGACGGGTGATTTGCCAGCAGCCGTGCGCAGCGCAGCGTCTTCGATTCCGTGCGCGATAGCATTGCGCAAAAGGTGCTCGAACGCCGGCGCCATGCGTTCCAGCACGCTGCGGTCCAGATCCATCGAGCCGCCGACGATGTCAAGCTTGACCTGGCGTCCGGTGTCCTTTGCCGCCTGCCGCACCACGCCATACAAACGCTCGGAGATGCCTTCGAACTCCACCATGCGCGTGCGCAGCAGGTCGCGTTGCAAGTCGCGCGCCTGGCGCGCCTGCGCGATCAGGTCGTCCTCGGTCCCTTCCATGGTACGTTGCAGACTGCGCTGCACCGTGGCCACGTCGGATACCGATTCGGCCATGATGCGGGTGAGCTCCTGCACCCGCGTGAAGCGGTCAAACTCCAGCGGATCGAAGTCCTGTGCGCTGTCCTTGGCCTGCGCCATACGTGACTGCAATTGGGACTCCGACTGCACCTCAATCTCGCGCAACTGCTGACGCAGGCGGTCCAGATTGCCACCGAGTTCCTTCAGTGAGGTGCGAAACTGCCCCAAACGCCCGTCGAGCCGGGAGCGTGTGATGATCACTTCGCCGGCCTGGTTGAGCAGGCGGTCCAGCAATTGCGACGATACACGCATGGTTTGGCCGGCAAGCTGGCGCACCGGTGCGACCGCAGCTGACGCGCGGCCACCCGTGCGGCGGTCAGTGATCACCGCTGCCGCCGGCGCACCTGCAGCGGTTACCGGCACCGCGGCGCCGGTGACAGTCAAAGGCGCAGTGCTGGCCGGCTCCTGGTGCGCATGCTTGCGAAGTCCGTCGAACAGCGACTGCAGGCCATCGAAGCGCGCCAGCATCGGTTCCACCTGGCTCGCATGGAACGACTCGCTGCCCAAGCCCTCGATCGCCGACTCGAGTCGATGCGCCATCTCGCCCAGCCGCATGGCACCGGCAAGCCGCGCGCTGCCCTTGAGTGTGTGCAATACCCGCAGTGCTTCATTGCGTGCGCCCAGATTGTCGGGACGCGCCGCCCACTGCCGCAACGCTCCGCCGAGTTGCGGAAACAGGTCGGCGGCCTCCTCTTCGAAGATCGGAAACAGGTCGGCGTCGAGCGCATCCACTGCATCGGTGGCGTCGTCGTGCACCACGATCAACTGGGCGGCGCCAGCCTCGAACTGTGCGCCCAGGCGCGGCGGCGGCAGCGGTGCCTGGTCTGGCTCCTGGATCGGCGCTTCGCCTGATAAATCACCGGGCAGGGTCGACGCCGGCTCGGACACACTGAACTCGGTTTCCAGGATCGCCTGCAACGCCGGCAGCACCGCAGGATCCGGCTCCTTGAGGAAACCAGCCGCAAACTGGTGCAGCAAGCGTCGGATGTCTTCCGCCGCCTGGTTGAAGACACGGGCGTGTTCGGGTCTGCCCTGTTGGTGCAACTGCACATGCTGCATCGCCTGTTCCAGCGCCCGCGCCACATCGGCCAGGGCATGGAAACCTACCGTACCCGAACTGCCGCCAAGTGAATGCGCCAGACCTACGGTCGAATCCCGCAACGGCTCGTCGATCTCGATTTCCCACTCGCTCAGCTCGGTCAACAAGCGACGCGACCATTCATCTGCCTCGTTCAGGTACACGTTGTACAGCGGAATGCCAATGCGCAGACTGCCGATCACGCGCATCTGGTCATCGACGCTTTCCAGCAACGGCTCCACCGGTTGTGCAAAAGCTTCCAGCGCTGGTGTCGCTTCGTCCGCCGGCGGAGCCAATGTCACACCTGCATCGGCCATTTCTGCGGCCTCCGCACTGGCGGCAGCGTCTGCCGCCGACGCACCAACAGCGGCCAGGTCACCAAAATCGAAATCGCCCAAATCAACCGCTGCATCTGGCACCGGTACAGGCGGCGCTGATGCGGCTTGCGACGGCGTATCCGCTTTGACGTCGCTCCGTTCGGCAAGGTTGTTGGCCATCTCCGCTAACTGGGTCGGCTGGCTTGCCGCAACGGCCGGCGACAACGCCGCGAGGTCGAACATCTGGGTCGACGCAAAATCAGCGCGCGCCGCCTCTGGTGCCGCATCGGGCGGCATGAACATCTGCGTGGCCTCGAATCCGGAACCGCCAGAAACCGGCTCGGCCACATCCGCCGCTGGCCGCGCCGGGGCTGTTACAGCAACCGGCTCGACGGCTGGCGGCGGTGCCACTGCTGCCGCGCCCGACACCCCAGGCGGCCCCAATTCCACCAACTGGTTGTGCAAACGCAGGGCTTCTGCAGACTTGCGAAACGGCTGTGCCGACCAGGGCGTGCTGGCCGACGACGCGATATCTTCCACCCACCGCCCAAACTGCTGCATCGCCTGGCTGCACACCGCCAGCAGATCATGGTTGGCGGGTTTCTGCTCAGCCAGCCAGGTATTGGCCAGTTGTTCCATCGCCCAGGCGGCTTCACCAAACTCCTGCAGGCCGACCATGCGCGAACTGCCCTTGAGTGTGTGAAAGGCGCGACGCAGCGCGGTCTGCTGGCCAAGATCGGCTGGCGTGGACGCCAAAACCGCCAACGCCTGAGAGCCTGTCTGCACTACCTCGCGCGCCTCTTCGAGGAAGATTTCGCGCATTTCTGCGTCGTCGTCGTCAAGCGCCGCCGTTACCGCAGGCGCCGCGACA
>JAJAZK010000197.1 GCA_026785765.1 Rhodoferax sp.
CGCCTCCAGGCCGCGGCCAAGTCCCTTGAATCGCTTGCTCACCATGGGTGCTCCTGTTCATGTTGTTGCCCACACATCGCCTGCAGCCGACGCCAGCCATCCGGCCACGCGCCCAACCCGCTATCTGCATTGATGTGGCCGGCTTGGCCATAGTCGATGCATTCGGCACCCCAAGCCAGTGCAAATTCTGTGGCCCGACCAAAATTGCAATAGGGATCGTCGCGGCTGGCAAGCAAGGTACTGGGAAACGGCAGGCGCTGCAGTACCGGCGGCCACCAGCTGTGCAGCACGCTTCGCAAGGCTTCTTCGTGCGGGTCACCCGGTGCAACCAGCAATGCGCCTTGCACGCACCCGGTATGCCGCGAATGGGCCGCCCATGCCGCGACCAGATGGCAACCCAGGCTGTGCGCAGCAAATACGACGGGGGTTGCCGAAGCCGCGACATGCTGCAGCACCACCTCTTCCAGGCGCGCAATCCAGTCACCGCGCAAGGGGCGTATCCAGTCATGTTGCTCGACGCGCAGGCAGCCATGGCCGGACTCCCAAAGGCTTTGCCAATGGCCGGGGCCGGAGTCTTGCCACCCAGGCAGGAGCAACACCGAAACGGCACTCATATGCTACAAACACGATAGCAAAGACGTGTCGCTTGGCAAGGGGTTGCAAGGCGCAACATGGAACGTCAGAGTGTCGCCAGGCGCGCCACCAGCTCATTGGCAAAAGCCAGGTAGGCCTGTGCACCCTTGGACGCCGGATCAAACACCAAACCTGGCAACCCGTAACTCGGCGCCTCCGCCAGTCGCACGTTGCGCGGAATCACGGTATCGAAAACCTTCTCCGCAAAATGCGACTTGAGTTGCTCGCTGACCTGCTGCTGCAGGGTGATGCGCGGGTCGAACATCACGCGCAACAACCCGATCACCGCCAACTCCTTGTTCATGTTGGCGCGCACCTGTTTGATGGTGTTCACCAGGTCGGTCAGGCCTTCGAGCGCAAAGTACTCGCACTGCATGGGCACAATCACGCCATGCGCGCAACACAGGCCATTGAGGGTCAGCAGGGACAATGCCGGCGGACAATCGATCAGGATGAAGTCGTAGTCTGCCTCCACCGCAACAATCGCTTCGCGCAGCCGTCGCTCGCGGCGCTCCACCGCGACCAGCTCCACCTCGGCGCCTGCAAGCTCACGGTTGGCGCCCAGGATGTCATAGCCAAAACCCGCGCTCGCCAGCTTCTCGCTGGTAACCCGCGCCTGCGCAATGCCACACGACCCGAGCAAGACGTCGTAGATGCTGTGCGGCAACTGCCGCTTGTCCACGCCTGAGCCCATGGTGGCATTGCCCTGGGGATCGAGGTCTGCCATCAAGACCTTTTTGCCAACCCGCGCCAGGCCGGCGGCCAGGTTAACCGTGGTGGTGGTCTTGCCGACGCCACCTTTTTGGTTGGCGACACAAAAGATCCGGGCCATGTGTTCCTTGCCTGCGTTGGGATCGGGTTCGGCTCAGCGCGAGACCGCCAACTTGATGCCGAAGCCGATCAGAAACAGGCCAGCCAGTTTTTCCAGCATGCGCCCGATCAGCGGATTGGCGCGCATGCGCAGCGCCAGGTGATGGGTCAGCAACACCACCACCAACCCGTAGGCAAAGGCCAAAATCGCAATCGTGACCGCCATGGCGGCAAAAGTCAGTAGGCCCTGGTGGCGCACCGGGTCGACAAACAAGGGGAAAAACGCCATGTAGAACACGATCGCCTTTGGGTTGAGCAAAGTAATCAACATTGCCTGGCGTAAATAATGCCCGGTGCGGATGTGCAGCACCGGCGCGTCGCCCGCTTTAGCCAACAGCATGCGCAATCCGAGCCACGCGAGGTAGGCCGCACCGAGCCACTGCACTGCATGGAATGCCGTCGGGGAAGCCGCCAGCAGCGACGCGACGCCAACAACCGCCAGCCACATCAGCACCTGATCGCCGACGATGATTCCACATGTGGCAGCCAAGCCGCCGCGGATACCGCCTTTGCTGGTGGAGGTGATCAAAGCCAGGTTACCGGGGCCGGGAATCAGCAGAAAAACGATGATCGCGATGACAAAGGCACCGTAATCGGCAACACCAAACATGGAAGGCTCCGCAGTAGTGAGAGCCGAGTTTACTGCCTGGCCTGCCCCGGTCGAGGGTCAAACGCCGCTAGCGGGCGCCATCCAGACCAGGCAGCGTTGCGCGTCCAGGCCCGGAACCTGCAACGGTTCCACGTGAAACACCTGCACCGCCGCCGACAATGCCGCGAGTTCCTGCTCCGGCAGGCGACCCTTCATTGCAATCCAGACGCCACCCGGGTCCAGCGCCCCTGCCGACATCTGGGCGAGGTCGGCAAGCGAGGCAAAGGCGCGCGCTACGACGATATCAAAGCCTGCGGCAACTGACTCGACCCGGGCCTGCAAACTGCACAGATTCCCCAGTCGCAGACGCAATGCGACCTGCGTCACAAATGCGGCCTTCTCAGCGACGGTGTCAACGCAAGTAACTGCAAGCTGAGGGCAACACACAGCCGCCACCACACCAGGCAAGCCGGCACCCGACCCTACATCAAGCAGACGGGCGCCGCGGCGGCTGCCAGACCGCGCGAGATAACGGCGTAAAGGGGTGATCAACGCCAAGCTGTCCAGCAAGTGGTGGGTGAGCATCTCCTCGCGCGTGCGCAGGGCGGTGAGGTTGTAGACCCGGCCCCATTTTTCCAGCATGTGCAGGTAGGCCAGCAACTGGTCCAGTTCGAGCGCATCCAAACGGACGCCAAGCGTTTGGGCGCCCTGCTCCAGCGCCACGCTTACCGCCGCATCATCCAAGGGGCGGCCCCGATCTTCATGCGTCTTCAGTGCGAGGGGGCGTCACGCCGGACTCTCGCCACCGACCAACGCAGCCGCTTGAGGGCTGCGGCCACGATTCTTTTTCAGGTGCACCAGCAGCAGCGAAATCGCGGCCGGTGTGACACCCGACATGCGCGATGCATGGCCCAGCGTCTCCGGTCTTTGGCGCGACAGCGTCTGGCGCGCCTCAAAGCCCAGCGCGCTGACCGCCATGTAATCCAGATCGGCCGGCAAGCGCAGGTGCTCGAGGTGCGCGATCCGGCCCACCTCGTCCTTTTGCCGGTCGATGTAACCCGAGTACTTGGCCATGGTCTCTACTTGCTCGACCACCGCCGCGGCGAGCAATTCCTGGGCGTCGCCCGCCTTGGCTTCGTCTGGCGCCGGTGGCAACAGCTCCGGGGCCTGGTAGGCGCCGCCGCCGAGTGACATCAAGGCGGAATAACTGACGTCGGGTCGGCGCAGCAAGTCGGCCAGGCTGTATTCGTGCTCGATGGGTTTGCCCAAAACCCGCCGCGCCTCTTCGTCGCCGAGGTTTGCCGGGTTCACCCAGGTGCTGCGCAGCCGTTCGGTTTCACGTGAAACCGCATCGCGTTTGCGGCAGAACGCGTCCCATTGTGGGTCGCCGACCAAGCCCAGCCGTCGCCCGGCCTCGGTCAGTCGCAGATCGGCGTTGTCTTCACGCAGCTGCAGGCGGAACTCGGCGCGGCTGGTAAACATGCGGTACGGCTCAGTAACTCCTTTGGTGATCAGATCGTCGACCAGCACGCCCAGGTACGCCTGGTCGCGCTGCGGCAGCCAGGATGCCTCGCCGCGGCACAACAGCGCCGCGTTGATGCCGGCGAAAAGTCCCTGCGCCGCCGCCTCCTCGTACCCGGTCGTACCGTTGATCTGCCCGGCAAAAAACAAGCCGCCAATCGAGCGTGTCTCGAAGCTGGCCGACAGCGCACGCGGATCGAAGTAGTCGTATTCGATGGCATAACCCGGGCGCAGGATGTGAGCGTTTTCCAACCCGGCAATCGAACGCACCAGTGCGTACTGCACATCGAAAGGCAGGCTGGTCGAGATGCCGTTGGGGTACACCTCGTGTGTCGTCAGGCCTTCGGGCTCCAGGAATATCTGATGGCTTTGTTTGTCGGCAAAGCGGTGAATTTTGTCTTCCACACTGGGGCAATACCGAGGTCCCACGCCGTCGATCTTGCCGGTGAACATCGGGCTGCGGTCCAGCCCCTGGCGGATGATGTCGTGCGTGTGCGTATTGGTGTGTGTGATCCAGCACGGCAATTGCTTCGGGTGCTGCGCGGCCGAACCCATGAAGGAAAACACCGGAATCCGATTCCCAATCCCACCCGGCATGCCATCCCCTGGCTGCTCGGTGCATTTCGCATAGTCAATACTGCGTCCGTCCAGCCGTGGCGGAGTCCCTGTTTTCAGGCGCCCCTGGGGAAGACTGAGCTCCTTCAGGCGCGCCGAAAGGCTTGCCGCTGGCGGGTCACCGGCACGACCGGCAGCGTAATTGTTCAGCCCGACATGGATTTTTCCGTCCAGGAAGGTTCCGGCCGTCAGCACCACGGCACGTGCGCGAAACCGCACACCGAGCTGGGTGACTGCCCCCACCACCCGGTCGCCTTGCACCATCAGGTCATCCACCGCCTGCTGAAACAGGGACAGGTTGGGTTGGTTCTCCAGGCGTCGGCGTATCGCCGCCTTGTACAGAACACGGTCGGCTTGGGCGCGTGTGGCGCGCACGGCGGGGCCTTTGCTGGAATTGAGAATGCGGAACTGGATACCACCCTCATCGGTCGCCGCCGCCATGACGCCACCCAAGGCGTCGACCTCCTTTACCAGGTGGCCCTTGCCGATGCCTCCGATGGACGGGTTGCAACTCATCTGGCCCAGGGTTTCGATGTTGTGCGTCAACAGCAGGGTCCGGCAACCCATACGCGCCGACGCCAGCGCCGCCTCGGTCCCGGCGTGGCCACCACCCACAACGATCACGTCGAACTCCTGCGGGTAATCCATATCAGCCACCAATCCATTCGGTCTTCAAACCCACGACCTGCGCCGCCTGTATCTTCATCTGGTTGGCGCTGACAAACAAGTCCACACCAGCCGCCTGCGCTGTACCAATATGCAGGGCATCGGTGCCGCCCACATCCGCCAGCCGCATGGCAGCCAGCGCGTTGCGTTCGACCTTGGGTGTCAACGGCAGCACCATCAGGTCCGCAAAGTCCTTCTGCATTTCGGCCAGTATCCGGTCGTACTCTTCTGTCGGAAACAGGCCGTCACGCCATTGGCGGCTCAGGGCCGAAGCGATTTCAGCCTTGCAATGTGCCGCAGCGGTAATCTGGCTGGCCGCCATTTGCAACTGCAGCACCCGTTTTGCGCCTGCCTCCCCGCTGTAGCGCTTGAACAACGCCGACGCATCAAACAGAATATTCATCGTTTCGCGGGCGCACGTTGGTATCGCAACGGCTGAAGCGGCCGCTTCCAGCTCGGCGACGTATCTTGCGGCGCCGACCGGGCTGGCACCAACTCGGCCACCGGTTTCCCATGGCGCAGGATTCGTACGCTCTTGCCCTGCTCCACCAGGTCAATCATGGCCGAAGCGTTGGCCCGAAACTCACTCAAAGGCACCGTCAGCATTTTGTACAACCTTTACGATTTGTACATTTTAACCACTTTGGGATCAGTCGTGTCAAGCACGGCAGTGCCGCCACCCTACCCAGCGCTTGGCTGGATCGACCAGACCATAACACTGGCGTTTGGAGGCGGCTTGTCCGCTGCAAGACAGAAAGTCAGAGCCAACCGCCCTATGCTCAGCCCGGGATACCACAATGCCCACCACCAAGCATCCATCAGAGGCCAGCATGCACATAACTTCGCTCAAGGAAGTCGTCGATGGCACGGAATGGCAACTGCGCTTGGACCTCGCTGCGGCATACCGGCTGGTTGCCGCGTACGGCATGAGTGACCTGGTTTTCACGCATATCAGCGCGCGCATCCCGGGGCCGGAACACCAGTTCCTGATCAACCCGTACGGCCTTCTGTTCGACGAGATCACGGCCAGCAGCCTGGTAAAGGTGGACCAGGCCTGCAACAAGCTCAGCGCGTCGCCATTCCCGGTCAACCCGGCTGGTTTCACCATCCACAGTGCCATCCATGAGGCACGCGAAGATGCGGGTTGCGTGCTGCACACCCACACCCGCGCCGGCATTGCGGTAAGTTGCCAGCAAGCGGGCTTGTTGCCGATCAGCCAGCAATCCACCTTTGTGCTGCCGTCGCTGGCCTACCACGGCTATGAAGGTATTGCCATCCGTGACGATGAAAAAGCGCGCCTGCAGGCAAGCCTGGGCAGCAGCAAGTTCCTGGTGCTGCGCAACCATGGCTTGCTGACGGTCGGGCGCACGGTGGCCGACGCCTTCCTGTCCATGTACACTTTTGAGAATGCCTGCCGCATCCAGGTCGACGCCATGTCTGGTGGCCAACCGTTGACTGCCGTCGACGGCAGAATCCTTGATGGCATGGCAGAGGTCTACAACACCGTCACCGTCGGCCAGGGGTCGGCCCTGGTGTGGCCGGCGCTGTTGCGCAAACTCGAGCGCATGGACCCGACGTACAAAAACTGAGCGCCAATCTCTGCCGTGGCGAACCACGTCGCCAGACTCACTTGCCAAACAGCCCCTTGACCCGGTCGCCGATACGCTCCCCAAGGTTGGCGCCGGCACCGGTACCGACACCCGGCATGACCATCGTGCCCACCGCTGCACCGAGCATCGCAGCCCGCGTGAGCGTCACTTCAGGCGCGTCCAGGGTGCCCCCCAGGACCAGCGGAATTCCCACGACTGCGCCAATTGGCGTCGGCCCCAGGCTCACACTCAAGCGCCCTGCCAGTGCGCGGCTGGCAGAAATGGTGATATTCCCATTGGCACTGAGCACCCCCGAGCTGGCCACCAGATTGTTCAGCGCCAGCTGCTCGCCGCGCGACTGCACCTGACCCGCCAGGCTGTCCAGCGAAGTCTGGCCGCCCCGGCTCAGTCCCACCGTCTTGACCGCACGACTCAAGTCCATGCCGCGCAGGACCGCGTTGCGCACAGTAAAGCTGCTGCTGGTCTGCAGCGCCCCGACCAGATCCCCAGCGGCCACCGCCTTGGTGCTGAAGGTGGTGGTGGCCTCAAGCTGACCGCTCAACTTGCCGCGCGCCAGGGTATCGAGTTCAACAGCACGGGTTTCCAGGTGGCCCTTGACCGCGATCTCGGTCCCGGTTCCGGTTCCGGCCGCCGGCGCAAAACTAACCGGTCCGCGCACCGTACCGCCACCGAGCTTGAGCAACAGATCCCATTCTTGCCGCTGCTGGCGCTGCAGAGTAAGCCTGGCGCCCTTGAGCGGCCCATCCAGCAAGGTCAGCAGCAGCTTGTCCGGCAAGCGGTCAACACGGTCCAAGCTGGCATCGGCATTGACGCTGTAGCTGTCCCCGCCGCGAGACTGCCAGCGTACCGAGTCGAGCACCACGCGCTGCACAAACACCGGCGCCCCAGCCGCGGACGCCTGCCGCTTGCGGTTTGCCGCTATCAGTGCATCAATTCCCGTCTGCGGCAGATTGGCGCCGTGCAGCAGCAGGGTGGTTACCTCGAAGCGGCCAGACAACAAATCCCTGAAGGCTGGTCGCAATTCCAGACGTTCTGCCGTCAGTGCCGGTGTGGTCTGGATCTTCACGTCCAGCAACGCAATGGCAGGCGCCGGCCAGAGGTCAACCGTGATCTTGCCGAGGCTGGTCTCAACCCCGAGTGCGGCGCTGGCCTGGCGCTGAACACTCTGCATGAAGCCGGCGCCACCGACCCACCGCCGCAGCGCGAGCAAGCCGGCGCCGACCAACAGCACCAGCACCAGTATGACCACTACAAAGCGCCTTGTACCAGTTCCCATGCGGGTATTTTGCATCGGCCACAGGCGGCACGCGCCCGGCTATGCTGCTGGCGCTGCAGACCGAGGAACTGATCACGCACGCGGTCGCGAAGAAGGCCGTCCAACCCCCTGCATTTGCGCCACCGACTTCCGCTGAGAGCGCAGATTCATCGGCTCGAAGCCAGACCGATCGCTCCGTCGCTGCCATGACGATGCGGGTGAACCGGCGGTCGCACTGCGGATCGCGCGCATGTTTGCCAGTCAGCGGGTCCCGGTTGGCGGCGAACGCGGAGTCGAGTTCAATCCAGTCTGCCTCGCCCAGAAACTCCTCGGCTAAATGAAGGATCCCGCTTTCCTCGAGCCGATGTGGTCCAGATAAAAGTCGACGTAACTCTTCACTGCGGCTTCAAAGTCGCCGAGCCTGGGTTCAACGAGCAGCTTCCACCCACCCTGGGGCCTTGATACATGTCAATGACCCGCCACACGGCGCAGCGAATCACCGTCCCGCCTGCGCGTGGTACAAAGCTCAGCACGATCCGAACCTCGGGTCCGCTGGAAGGATGCGCGTGAAGTTCAAGATGGCCCCTAACTCCCTGTTCGCAGTCTTGTTGCGATCGCCTTGGTGGATCAGCATCGGCTTGGTCGCGTTGGTCGCTCTCGCCGCAGCCGCCCTGTTGCCCGCTCAGTACGTGGCTTTTGGCGTGATGGGCGGATTCCCTTTCCTGGTGATAGGGCTGATCGCAGCACAGCGCCAATGGCACGCCCCCAGTACAGAACAGACCACGAAGGTCCTTGAAAAACTGGGCGCTATGGGCTGGCGCGAGTTTTCACAGCTTCTTGCGCGGGCGTACGAACGCCAGGGATACCAGGTCAGCACGTTTGCGGGCGCTGCCGCCGACCTGCTACTGACCAGGGATGGCCGTACTACCCTGGTCGCCTGCAAACGCTGGAAGGCGTCAATCCACGGCTCCGAACCCTTGCGCAACCTGGCCAGGGCGCGCCAGCAGCACGATGCCAGCCTCGCCATCTACGTGTCGATCCATGCAGTAAATGACGCAACGCGCCGCGCGGTGAGGGAGCACCCAATCGGACTGACCGATGGCGTCGAGTTGGTGGCGCTGGTTCGCAAGGACGCTGTTTTTGTCTGAGCCGGTCGACCGCTACAAGGTCTTTACAAACTGTTGTTCCAGCGTCACAAGGCGGATACACAGGTTTGCCACACTGCCCTCCAACCTGGAGCGATCCAACAGCATCCAGGGATTCTTGACTGAAAGGGACTAGAAATGAAATTGACTACCAAACCGCTGCTGATTGCAGCCCTGCTTGCCTGTACCAGCCTGTACGCCAGTGCACAAACCTCCACCGCGCCGCAGGGCGTCGGCATGCGCGAGCATGCCGCCAGTGACCCGGCAAAAATGCAGGAAATGATGGCCAGGCGGCAGGCTGAACTC
>JAJAZK010000198.1 GCA_026785765.1 Rhodoferax sp.
AAGATCTCCCAGACGTGACCGTCCGGGTCCTGCACTGAACGGCCGAACATAAAGCCGTGATCCTGGATGGGATTGGGGTCGGCTTGCCCTCCTGCCGCCACCGCACGGTCAATGGTGGAGTTGACCTCGTCCCGACTGTCGAAAGACAAAGCAATCAATGCTGAGCTTGTTGCGCGGGCGTCGGCAATAGGGCGTAACGTGAAGTGGCGGTACTTTTCATGCGTCAACAGCATGGCGTAGATGGTCTCGGAGAAGACCATGCAGGTGGATGTTTCATCCGAGAACTTTGGATTTTTGGTAGCGCCCAAGGCCGCATAGAAGGCGGTTGATCGGGCCAACAGCGTGATGGGCAAATTAACAAATATCATTTTGGCCATGATGGACTCCTTGTTTGATTTAAGTGATCCGTTTCAATCTTCCAAAATCATCTGGAAGCCACCATAAATCAAACGCTTGCCATCAAAAGGCATTGGGTTGAGTTCTGAAGACATGCGCGGATCGGCCATGACCTTCGCCCAGGCTTGATCACGTGCAGCACGCGACGGCCAGGTGATCCATGAAAAAACTACGACTTCGTCGTCTTTTAGCTGCACAGCCATGGGAAATGAGGTCAGTTTGCCATCGGGCACGTCATCGCCCCAGCTTTCAACCACTTGCAGTGCCCCATGCTCTTTGAAAATGCCAGCGGCCAGTTTGGCGTGGGCGATGTAACTGGCTTTGTTGGCCGCAGGAACAGCGGCGACGAATCCATCGATGTATGGCATATGGAATCTCCTGGGTTAAAGTTTTAAATGAAAAATTTCAAGGCAACGGGATGGTTACACCATTGACGATCCAAGGCGTTCCGAAGCGGTCGGTCAGCATGCCCCAGCTTTTGGCCCAAAAAGCTGGCTGCATGGGCATCGTCACCGTACCGCCAGCGGACAGTGCATTGAATACGCGTTCGGCATGCTCAACCGTGGGGTAGTTCAAGGTCAGCGAAAAGCCCTTCATGCCCTCATAGGGCACACCGACCATGCAATCGCCAGCCATCAGCGCGCCCGCGCCGTCTGGCAAAACGAGACAGGCATACAGGATCCGGTGGTGGTGTTCGGGCGGAATCTCTGCAGCCATGGGGGACGCGCCATTGGTCATCAGCGCTTGCAGCTTGCCGCTGAGTGCCTGTTCGTAAAAGCGCATCGCCTCGGCACAATTGCCATCAAAAGCAAGATAGGCGATGGGCTGGGGCGGGAGTGTCATTGCAGTTGTCATGTTGAAAGCTCCGGTTTGCAAATGAATGAGGGCGACGTGTGCTTCGATGGCAAGCCAGGAGGGTGTTAGCAACGCGCTTCGCCTGCTTGTACTGTTAGTCGATCGGGACGGAGCCAGATCGACACAAGCCTCAAACTATTTTTAACTTGGCCTGAATATCGGCAATTTTGCGCTGCAAAAACCGCTGCTCAGCCGCCTGGCTGGTAAGCGCCAGGGCGCGCTGGTAGGCATGCAGAGCTTCGCGGTAGCGGCCCAATCTGCGGTACAGGTCGGCCTGGGCGGCGTGCGCCAAATGGTAGTTTTGCATGGCGTCGTTCTGAAGCAGCTCTGTCACCAAAGGTAGCGCCACGGCCGGGCTGCTGGCCATTGCCACGGCTACCGCGCGGTTGAGCGCCACAACCGGGCTGGGCTCCATCGAAAGCAACGCGTCATACAAGCCGACGATTTGCGGCCAATCGGTCTCAAGGGCTGTCGGCGCTTCAGCATGCACAGCAGAAATTGCCGCCTGCAAGGTGTAAACGCCGAAGTGCGGTGTACGCAAGGCTTGGTCGGTCAATGCGCAGCCCTCAGCGATTTTTCTGGCATCCCACAGCGACCGGTTTTGCTGGTCCAGCGGGATCAGATCGCCGTGTTGGTCAAGCCGCGCCAATCGTCGTGACCCGTGCAGCAAAATCAGCGCCAGCAAGCCTGTTACCTCGGCCTCATCCGGCAGCATATCGCGTAACAATCGGGCCAATCGAATGGCTTCTTCTGACAAATTGATCCGTACCAGGACCTCTCCGCCAGAAGCCGAATAGCCTTCGTTAAACACCAGGTAAATCACCCTCAAAACACTTTGCAAACGGGCGGGTAGCTCGGTCGCATCGGGCACTTGGTACGGAATACGTGCAGCGCGGATCTTGGCTTTCGCCCGCACAATGCGCTGCGCCAGCGTGGGCGCGGGTAGCAAAAATGCCTTGGCAATTTCTTCTGTCGTCAAGCCGCATACTTCGCGCAGGGTCAGCGCTATTTGCGCATCGGCGGCCAGACTCGGGTGACAGCAGGTAAACACCAGTCGCAAGCGGTCGTCTTCAAGCAGCACCTTTTCTTGCTGCTCGTCCCAGGTGGGCGCTTCGTCAGGAATAGCTTCTGCCTGCTCTGAAGCATCGTCCCAAGCTGTGAAGCGACTATTGCGCCTGATACTGTCTATCGCCTTGAAGCGACCCGCAGAAACCAGCCAGGCGCGCGGATTGGCGGGTAACCCTTGGGCCGGCCACTGCTCCATTGCTGCCTTGAACGCGTCGTGCAAGGCTTCTTCAGCCAGGTCAAAGTCGCCCAGCAAGCGCACCAG
>JAJAZK010000199.1 GCA_026785765.1 Rhodoferax sp.
CGGCAGCGGTGCGGCTGCCACTGGAGTCAGGTAGGCGGTCATCGTCTATTTCGTGGTCTTGCGGACGGCTTCGGCGTCTTTCATGAAAATGTCCACATCGTTGCCGTACTTCTCGCGCGCCTTGGCGTAGACCGGCTGAACTGCCGCGCGGAAGGCTGCCACGTTCGGCCGGGCGTTGATCTTGGCGCCCTTGGAGGCCATCTCCTTGAGCTGGTTGTCGTCGTTGCCGGCAATCATGGTGCGGCTGAACTTGGCGGCGATGTTGGCTGCCTCGGCCACCGCTTTCTGGTCGGCCGGTGAGAACTTTTGCCAGGTCTTCTCCGAGATGACGAGCGGGATCGGACTGTAGGTGTGGTTGGTCAGCGTGACGTGTGGCGCCACTTCATAAAACTTGTTCGAATAAATCGTGTCGATGGGGTTTTCCTGACCAGTCACGGCGCCTTGCTGGATCGCGAGGTAGACCTCGGGCAGCGGCATGATCTGGATGTTGAAGCCCATCGCTTCCAGCGTCCAGCGCATCATCTCGTTGGGGAAGGTGCGCAGCTTTTTACCTTTGGCGTCGTCTGGCGAGTTCAGCGCCTCTTTGGTGGTCATGCTGCGAAACCCGGCCTCCCAGGTGGAGAGAAAGCGAAAGCCCTTGGCCGGCGCCTTGTCGTATTGCTCCTTGAGCCATTTGGATTCGTCATACAGCTTCCAGCCCTGGGCGTAGCTCTCGACCAGATAGGGCAGGGCGGTCAGATTCAGTGTGGGTACGTGCGGCGCGTAGGAGCCGGTGCCCGACACCGTGAAGTCGATGCCTCCCAAGGCCACCTGCTCGATGTTCTTCGGGTCGTTGCCGAGCTGACTGCAGCAAAAGACCTGCACCTTGTAGCGGCCCTGCGTCAGCTCTTCGACTTTCTTCGCGAACAGCGATGCGGCGGCCTGGCGCGCGCCTGCCTGCTGGTCAGTGTGGCTGAATTTGAGAACGGTCTGTGCCTGGGTGGCGCTCGCCAATGCGAGGCTGGCCAGCGCGATTGCCAGACGGGTCAGGGCGGGGTGGTTGCGCATACGGTCTCCTTTTGAAGTGGTAGGGGGAAGAGTGGGTGGTCGGCCGCTTCGGCTGGTGCCGGTTTGAAGTCTGCGAGGTCGACGCGGCGCCTGGTCTGGTGCGACTGGTACACCGCCTCCTGCACGCGCAAGTTGTCGAGATAGGCGCACGCCGTGTTCTCGGGTTGGGATCCGTTGGCCAGGCTGTCTATCACGTGGCGTTGCAAGGCCGCGCAGGCGCCGCCACCGAAGCCGTCGATCCCGGCACCCAGATACGCATGGCGCATTTCGTGGCCGTGGTGTGGTTTCCACCACAGGCGGGCGTCGCCATCCAGCCGCAACACGCCTTTGCTGCCTTCAAGCCACATTTCGCCCATCGTGCGGCGCGGGTTGTCAGCGACGTGGTCGTTCAGGCGATTGCCGTCGAACAGACCGGCGGCACCGTTGCTGAACTCGAAGGTAATCAGTGCCGCATCTTCCCCGCGGATCACGGGGTTGAGCCGGCGCAACCGGGCGTACACAGCCACCACCTCGCCCGCCAGATAACGGAAGCAGTCGATGAAGTGGATGGCGGTCTCGACCACCAGCAGGCGCGGCATGGTCTGGAAATACGGCTGGCGGTCGAGGTACGCATCGGCACCTTGCCCATCTCCGGGGCGCAATCGAAAGCTGATGCCATGCAGGGTGCCGAGTTCTCCGCTGTGGATGAACCGGTGTGCCTCGCGAAACCATGGCATGAAACGGAAGTTCTCGTGCACCACCAGCAGGCTGCCAGCGTCTGTGGCGGCAGCGGCAAAGTCGGCTGCTTGCTGGAAGTTGGTCCCAAAAGGCTTTTGACAGATCGCCGCGAGGCGCCGCTTGACCACAGCTTCCAGGACGTCGGCCTGATGGGCCGGTGGCAACACCACATCGACGAGGTCAGGCGCACACGCATCGAGCATGCTCTGTGCCTGCGTGAAGCGTTCAGGGATACCGAAGCGCTGCCCAAGCGCCTGGGCGCGCGCCGGATCGGTGTCGCACAGGCCCACTACTTCAACGTCCGGCATGCCGGCCCAGGCCTGCAGGTGGAACTGGCTGAAGTAGCCTGCGCCGACCACGGCAACGCGCCAGCGGTGACGGGTGGCGAACGGGTCGGGGTTCATGTCAAGGGACCACCTGCAATGCGGCAATGACGGCCTGCGTGATCTCGGGTGTGCCGTGCGGGCCGCCAAACTCCATCGGACGCACGGTGCCTTGCGCAAACACCGTCTCCACCGCGCGCTCAATCAACTGTGCCGCCTCGGCCAGACGCGGGTCGCTGGCGCGCACCGCCAGCCAGTCCAGCATCATCGCCGCCGACAGCAGCATCGCCGTCGGGTTGGCTTTGCCCTGGCCGGCGATATCGGGGGCGGTGCCGTGCGCGGGCTGAAACAGGCCGTGCCGGTCGCCGATGTCGGCCGAGGGCGCCATGCCCATGCCGCCGACCAGAGCCGCGATCAGGTCCGACAGGATGTCACCAAACATGTTCTCGGTGACCAGCACGTCAAAAGTCCAGGGCTTGAGCACCAGATTGAGCGCCATCGCGTCTACATAGGCGTTGTCGGTGGTCACCTGCGGATGGCGGGCGGCAGTCTCCTCGAAAATGGCACGCCAGAACGCCATCGACGCAAACACGTTGGCTTTGTCGACGTTGGTCACACGCGCCAACCGTCCCTTTTGCTGCGCCCGACGCTGCGCCAGCGCGAAGGCAAATTCGCAGATCCGCGCCGTGCCGCGCCGGCTGATCTTCATGGTGTCGTAGACCTCGCTCACGACACCGTCGTTGCTGCGAACGTCGCCCCGCCCGCGCGCGTAGAACAGGCCTTCGGTACTCTCGCGCACCAGTACCAGGTCGATGCTGCGCGCCAGCGGATGGGCGAGCGGCGTTGGAAGACCCTGGAACACGCGGATCGGCCGCACTCCGGCGTACAGATCGAAATGAAAGCGCAGATCGAGCTGCGGGATGATCTCGGTGCCGTCCGCTCCGCGCACGTGCGGCAAACCCATCGCGCCGAACAGGATGGCGTCGGCCCGTTCACAGGTGCGCAGTGTGGGCTCGGGCAAGGCCACGCCGCTGTCCAGATAGTGCTGCGCTCCGGCTGGCTGATAGTCGAGTCGGCAGGTGAAGCCGGTTCGGGCCGCAACCGCCGCGAGTACGTCGGCCGCCGAATGCATGACCTCTTTTCCGATGCCGTCGCCTGGCAGGACGGCGATGTGGTAACTCGATAACATGCTGTGGGGCTTCCTGTGTCTACATCTGCTGCAGGCGAAAACGTTCGAAGATGGCGAGCAGTTCGCGGTTCGCCCGTTGCCGGTGTTCGCGATTCACGTTCGCGGCACCGGCCGCGTCGCCTTCGCGCAGGCGGTCGACCAGCGCCATGTGCTCTTTGGTCGAGGTGACCGGTTTCGGTCGCAGGCGCAGTGTGAACATGCGGGCGCGGTGGGCACGGTCCCAGTAGCTGAACACAGCCTCTGCGAGCATGCGGTTACCGGCCATGTTGACAAGCTGCTCGTGGAAACTCTCATCCGCCTTGGCCCACGCGTCGAGGTCGTCGTGCTCCAGCGCCAGTTCCATCGCGCGGGTTGCGGCCACCAGCGGCTGCAGTTCAGCGTCGTCCGGTTTGCGCGCTGCGAGCATCTCTGCGGCCGCGCTCTCCAGCGCGCCAAGAATTTCGTAGATCTCCTTCATGTCGGTCGCAGATACCGGCAGCACGCGCATGCCGCGCCGTGGAATGACCTCCACCAGACTCTCGTTGGCAAGACGTATCAGGGCTTCGCGCACGGGCGTTCGGCTCATGCCCAGCTGCAGCGCGATTTCTCCCTCCAGCGCCTGGAATCCAGGTGCCCAGACGTTGTCCAGAATGCGGCGGCGCATGTTCTGGTAGGCGGCGTCCACCATCGAGGCGCCATCGGGCGAAGCCTTGTGCGTGCGGTTCATTCGTAACTCCAATGCAATGGCGGATGGCCTGCCACCGGCATCGGCAGCGTGGCCACGGAATCGCCCAGCAGACAGCCGAGGTAACCGGTGCGCAAGCCGGCCCCGCCAAACGCCAGGCTGGAGATGTTTTTCAGGACCTGGCTTTTGACGCCGTCCAGATGCGGGCGCCCGAGCGTGTTGGTGGCATACGCCTGCTCGACCCATTCCAGGTGCGGCGCCTCGCAGTCTTCCAGCCAGACCGTCTGCTGCCCATCGGGTGCCACACGGATAAGCCGGTTGCTCACGATGCTGGTGACCCAGAAG